>JACNKI010000093.1:0-15160 GCA_014382125.1 Bacteroidota bacterium
GACCCATCGCCGGGCATTACCGGGCGTATCGAGAGGCAAATAAAAGATGCCCTCAGCACCCGGATAGTTCTTTCTCACTTCATATCCACTTGGAGAGTAAAATGTCAGGATGATCCTGTATTCAGGGTATGCTTCCCGGAAGCGCTCCATCACCGGGCGTCCTTGTTCAAACTCCCCAAGAGAAGCACAATGAAACCAAACAGTTCCTTTCCACTGATTGTCGGTTGATCTTAATAACTCTTTCAGCCGGCGGTTGATCCTTTGCCTCCCTTTCACCCATTGCCTGGCTTTGGGATTGAAAAGAGAGACAACACGAATTCCCAGTCCGTAGAAAAAGATGCTGATGGAATATAGAACTGCCATTTGCTTTTCGCTATTCGCTTTTCGTTGGATTTCCGTGATCCGTGACCGGTGACTGGTAACTAGCTACTGGTGAAAAAATCGTCATTCGTACTTAGTAAAGGTAGTATTCCTTGGGGGTTCTTCGGTACACGGGGATGTTCCAGGTCACTTTGATCCCGTAAAACTGACTTGACAGGTTCTTCTGATCCGGCTTTCCGGTATCGAAACCGACATCCCGCTTACTCGTTGTCCATGCCTGGATAAACTCAAATGCCAGGCTGAAATTCAACAACCGGCTGCTGCTCATAAAAAGATATCCGATCGAGCCTGATAGCGCAAAGCCTCCATTGAGTTTGTCGTACCCCTTTTTGTAATCGCCCCAGAGTTGAGGCGCCGTGTTATCGGGATTGAGGATCCTTATTTTATTCTGAATGTAGCCGCCACCTGCCATCAGGGTAAATCCACTGTTTGGATTAGGTCCTACCCAGGGAAAAAGCTTGCCGAACATTCCAAAAAAACTAAATCCACGTTCATAAAGGATGATGTCAGCGATCCTCCCGTTGGCGTCAATGATATACCCTTCGGGCGTGGAGATAGTGACCAGCAGGCTGTCTTCGTTTTTTACTGTACTGCCAAACTGGAAATTACCCTCTGCTGCAAACAACCAGTTGGATCTGGTTTTTATCAGGAAACCTCCACCGATACTGGAGTTGGATCCAAACCGTGAAGCCAGATCACCTCCCGGAAACTGGTAACTGTATGTCGCATAGATCATGGGCGTGGTGATCGAAGAATCTCTGATGCTGACCTGTCCAAGTGCCGTCGCAACAACACAACTAATAACTACAATGGCAAGTATTCGTTTTATCATCTGTCGAAAAGCAGGTTATAGTTTTATGGCAATGCCTAATCCAATATTAAAGGTGGATATCCTCTTCCTGACCTGGCGTTCTCCTCCCTGATATACCAGCAAATCGGAACCTGTTTCCGGGTCTTTATCCTCAACATAGTAATAATAATCTTTCTTGCGGGCTGGACTCGCACCCAGATAGGAGAACGACAGATTCAGGGTTAAATTATCTGTAATGTTGTACCCTACTCCAGTAAGCACCTGAAATGCCACTCCCACACCGGGTCCCTGGCTCAGGTTCATCTGATCTGGTGTAAGACTATCAGTTGATGGAAGCCATATCTTAAAATTTGAAGAGTAGGAGAGTACGCCACCTGCCAGTACTTTCACTGACAGCGTGAATTTTCCGAAGCTTTTTATCAGGACAGGCCCTGCTATCAGATAGTGGTTAGTCCATGGCTTTTCCCCAAGCGATTCATAATGTCCGACAGGTGTGATCGTGTCTGCATTGTGTTGGATACCATTGCGCTGAAAACCATAGGATGCAGCAATGCCAAAACCAAATCTTCCAAGCCAGTTACCGGAAGCCTGAACAAAAAATCCATGGGAAGCAAATCCCCCGAAATCTTCATCTCTGTCTGTACTTGTATAGTTACCAAACGGCATGGAATATCCGGCATTAACATCCAAAATAAAACGGCCTTTTTTCCCGGGTTTAATCACTGCACTATCGTGCTGAGCCATCACCGTACCTGTAAAAAGAAGAAGGATGATTAGTATGAATATCTTTTTCATAGGATCAGTTTCAATATCTTACAAAGGTAATCGGAATTTCTGAGAAATCAGTTGAAAACAGATATACAGGCTTGGTGTTTCAAAGAGGATTTTTACCTTTGCAGGGAATATATCTTCCGTAAAACCAATACGTTTAATAAATCCAAAATTTACATTTATGAAAAAGATTTTTTTGCTCGTAGCATCATTGATCTTCATCCTGATGCT
This sequence comes from Bacteroidota bacterium, assembly GCA_014382125.1. Taxonomy (GTDB): domain Bacteria; phylum Bacteroidota; class Bacteroidia; order Bacteroidales; family FEN-979; genus QYOJ01. Next base: position 2,195 of record JACNKI010000093.1, read on the forward strand.
TGGAGGTTTTACCACCGCTTCTGCATGCACTAATTTCCTCATTACCAAAGGCGCTTCGACCGACGGATCAGTGATGATCTCCTACTCAGCCGACTCTCATGTTCTTTATGGTGAGCTCTACTTCTGGCCGGCCGCCGATTATCCTGAAGGCACGATGCTGGATATTTTCGAATGGGATACAGGGAAGCCAATGGGAAAGATTCCACAGGTCAGTCATACCTTTTCTGTCGTTGGAAATATAAATGAGAACCAGGTGGCTATCGGGGAGACGACCTACGGTGGCCGGAGTGAACTTGGCAAACAGCCAGGCGCTATCATGGATTACGGCAGCCTGATGTATATCGCTCTCCAACGAGCTACTTCTGCCCGTGATGCCATCCGGATCATAGGTGATCTGATGGACAAATACGGGTATGCCAGTTCGGGCGAGTCATTCTCCGTCTCCGATAAGAATGAAGCATGGATCCTTGAGATGATCGGCAAAGGAGAAGGAGAAAAAGGGGCTGTCTGGGTCGCTCTCCTGGTCCCCGACGGATACGTTTGCGGCCATGCCAACCAGGCACGCATCACCACCTTCTCTTATCAGAAAGAGAACAAGTGGGATGATCCCAACGCCACCTGTTACAATGCTCCCGATGTGATCTCATTTGCCCGTTCAAAAGGGTGGTTTGATGGTCCCGACAGTGATTTCAGCTTTTCCGACACTTATGCTCCTGTCGGTTTTGGTGGAGCCCGTTTCTGCGAAGCCCGTGTCTATGCCATGTTCAACCGTGTCAATGCCAATATGGGTCAGTACGAAGATTACGCCCGTGGTGAAATTGAGCATGGTGCCTACGGATATGCCTCCAACCGCATGCCACTCTGGATCAAGCCTGACAAAAAAGTGTCGGTACATGATATGATGGGACTTATGCGCGACCATTACGAAGGCACTTCGATGGATATGACATACGACTTCGGTGCAGGACCTTTCCAAACCCCATACCGCTGGCGTCCGATGACCTGGCAGGTTGATAGTATACCTTACTGCAACGAACGGGCAACCTCTACCCAGCAAAGCGGATTTGTCTTTGTCGCTCAATCCCGGAACTGGCTCCCCGATCCTATCGGTGGTATCCTATGGTTCAGTGTAGACGACACCTACACCAACTGTTATGCCCCGATGTATTGTGGCATCCTCAGGGTTCCAGAGCCTTATGCTGTCGGGAATGGCGATATGCTGACCTACTCACCTACTTCTGCTTTCTGGACATTCACATTTGTCTCAAACTGGGCCTATACTAAATACAACTACATGATTAAAGATATCCAGAAAGTACAAAAACGATTGGAGTCGCTATTCATCAATGCCACGCCGGGCGTCGACAAAGAAGCGCTCGTACTTTACAATGAAGATCCGATGGCAGCCCGGGAATTCCTAACTGGATACTCGGATGCGATGGGAAATTATACAGTTGACACCTGGCGTAACCTTGGGCAATACCTGCTGGTGAAATACCACGACGGCAATGTGAAGAAAGAGAAAGACGGCCAATTTGAACGGAACGAGTGGGGTGTCCCTGCGTTCCCCGATCAACCCGGCTATTCAGAAGAGTGGTACCGGATGGTTGTCAAAGATCACGGTGATAACATTAAGAGGACAGGTTCAGGACATTAATCGGTTTCAGATCCGGTTTTCTTATTATTTTTGCAATAGAAATCATTAAAAATTAATCTATAATGGAAGAAAAAACTCCCGCTTCCCGGAAATGGAGGGTTTGGATCATCGTGTTCGCGGTGATCATTGTTGGACTTGCAGCCTGGCTGGTATACCAACAGCTTCATCTCAGGAAGCTGGTCGACGCCCGTGAGGCTGAAAAGATCGTACTCCAACACGAGTTGGATTCTTTGATGACAGAACACAATGAGATCAAGGAGATCTACGGCACTCTTTCCGATTCCCTGGCGACCAAAGACAGCATTATCCAGGCAAATGCCAAAGAGATTCGCAAATTACTGGACACACAGTATGAATATTATAAGATTCGCAAGAAGATGGCTATGCTTCAGAAAGTAGCCCAGGGCTATGTGCATCAAATGGATTCACTGTACACAGTGAACAGGGAGCTGAAAGAGGAGAATGCACGAATCCGCCAGGTTGTGCGAACTGAACAGGGGAGGAATCAGGAACTGATTCAGGACAAGGAAGAGCTGACTCAGAAGATGACGCAGGCAGCTGTTTTGCAAGCTTACGGCGTATCCACTACTGCATTCAAAGTACGTGGCACGAAAGAGATCGAAACGAATAAAGCAATTCGTACCGATAAGCTCAGGATCTGTTTTACGATTGGAGAAAATTCATTGATCGAAGCCGGCACCAAGATCCTCTATATCCGGATCACACGACCTGATAATGTGGTGGTTACAAAGAGCAAATACAACACCTTTGAGTACAATGGCCAGACCATCCCCTACTCTGTCAGGGAAGATCTTGCCTATACCGGAAAAGCCATGCGAACATGTGTGGAGTGGATCAAAGGCGACAAAGAGGCCGCTGCGATGAAAGGGAGGTACCTTGTCACTGTCTTTTTCAATGACCGGGAGATCGGGCAGGGTTCATTCAGTTTGAAATAACAACAAGCAAAGGATAACAGGATAAGTCATGTCACCAGAAGAAAAACCGTATCGTGTCGGTATTCTGACCGCCGGCGGTGACTGCCCCGGGATCAACGCAGCAATTCGCGGAGTGGGGAAGACAGCTATCCTGGAGTACGGGATGGAGGTAATCGGGATCTCGTCGGGTTTCCTGGGATTGATTAACCAGGAGTATGACATCCTTGATGAAAACCAGCTCTCCGGGATTCTGACCATAGGAGGAACCATCCTTGGAACATCCCGTGAAAATCCATTTAAAAAAAGCGCTTCACTACTTTCAATCGACAAACCGAAACTAATCAAAAAACACTACAAGGAGATGGGGCTGGATGCCCTTGTCTGTATCGGTGGCAACGGAACCATGCGTACTGCCGCCCATCTTGCAGAAGCGGGCATGAATGTAATCGGGATCCCAAAAACCATCGATAACGACGTCTGGGGAACCGATATCACCTTTGGATTTGACTCAGCGCTTAGCATCACTACTGACGCTATCGACAGGTTGCACACGACTGCCAACAGCCACAAACGAATCATGGTGATTGAGGTGATGGGACATCATGCCGGGTGGCTGGCACTCTATTCCGGTATCGCTGGTGGAGGCGACGTGGTTCTGTTGCCAGAGGTGAAATTTAATATCGATATTGTTGCAAAATGCCTGAAGAAGAGAGCAATCAATAAGAAACCTTATTCCATTGTCGTGGTTGCCGAAGGGATCCCGTGTCCGAAAGGGGAGTCGGCAGGTCGCTTCATTGCCAGGTCCATCAAAGATAAGACCGGGTTGGAGACCCGTGAAACCATCCTGGGGTATATCCAGCGTGGTGGCGATCCATCGCCCATGGACCGCATACTGGCTACCCGGTTCGGGGCTGCAGCCGTTGAACTGATCGCCAAAAGGAAGTTTGGGCTGATGGTCAACCTGATAGGTGGCAAGATCAATTCTATTCCTATTGATCAGGTGGGAGGAAAACTCCGTACCGTTGGCATGGATAATTCGCTCATCAAGAAAGCCAGGAAGATGGGTGTTTGCTTCGGCGACTGTGAACCTTAGCCTTAGTATTTGATATCCTTTACGTTGAGTTGAAGTGTAACCGTTCCGTTCCACTCATTCTCTTCAATATGATAGCAGAGGTCGAACGGAATTCCCTTTTCAATATGCGGTAAGTGACTGCCCTGTTGAAAAGCAATACCCGAAAAAGGGCCGCCATGAACTTCAGGATGGACCACATTTAGCTTCAGGTGATTCTTCCCGACGATTCGTGTTCCACCCGCATTTACCACCCCTTTGGTAACAAAGAGGGGTGCCAGATTACCTGGACCAAATGGAGAAAACTGCTTCAGGATATTGAAGAACCTCGAATGAATAGAGAAAAGTGGAAGCTTGGCATCGATCGACATTTCAGGGACTAATTCAACTCCTTGCAATCGCTCTGCGACAATCTCTTCGAACCGCTGTGAGAACAACTCCAGGTTCTTCCTTTTCATCGATAGCCCTGCGGCAAACTTATGGCCACCGAAATGTTCCAGCAGGTCACTACAGGAGTCGATCGCATCGTAGATATCAAAATCCTTAACCGATCTTGCTGATCCGGTAACCAGGTCATCTGCCTGAGTAAAGACAATAGTCGGACGGTAAAAAGTCTCCGTCAGGCGTGAGGCCACAATACCGATAACTCCCCTGTGCCAATCGGGGTGAAAAACCACGGTCGCCCGTGCCTGCTTTAATTTCTCATCGCTGCTGATCATCTCCGTTGCCTGCTGGGTAGCTGTAGCATCCAGCGACTTTCTCTTCGTATTGTAGGTGTCTATCTGCTTGCCGATCTCCATTGCTTCTTTGTAGTTGTCAGCAATCAATAGTTTTACTGAATTCTTCCCACTTTCAATCCGTCCTGCTGCATTGATACGAGGGCCAATAAGGAATACCAGGTCGGTTATGGATAACTCCCGGTTAAAGAACAGATCGCTGTCGTCTGGTCTCTTCTTCAGAATGTTAGAATATTTCAATATCGCTTCAATTCCCGGACGAGGACGGATATTGATCAGCTTCAGTCCATAATAGGCCAGAATCCTGTTCTCTCCTGTGATATCCACGATGTCGGCGGCAATACTGACGACTACCAGATCGAGATACTCTTTCAACTCCTCGAAGGGGATATCGTTCTTCTGAGCATATGCCTGGATCAATTTGAATCCTATACCGCAACCTGACAGCTCTTTATAGGGATAAGGACAATCGGCGCGTTTGGGATCCAGCACTGCAATGGCAGAGGGTATCTCAGGACCGGGTCGATGATGATCGCAAATAATAAAATCAACACCTTTCGCTTTGGCATCTTTAATCTTTTCAACTGCTTTGATGCCACAATCGAGCGTGATCACGAGGGAGAAACCCTTCTCGGCAGCAAAATCGATTCCCTTGTACGATATTCCGTATCCCTCGTTATAGCGATCCGGAATGTAAAAATCAACCTTATCAGTGAATTTCCGCAGAAACTGGTAAACAAGAGAGACAGCGGTTGTTCCATCCACATCATAATCCCCGTAAACCAGGATTTTCTCCCCGTTGCTGATTGCCCGCTCGATCCGTTTGATGGCTTTGTCCATGTCCTTTAGCAGGAAGGGATCGTGAAGGTCTTCTAAACTGGGCCGGAAAAACGATTTGGCCTGATCAAACGAATGGATCCCTCTTTGAACAAGAAGATTGGCCAGATGCTGATCAATGTTCAACTCCCGGGAAAGTTGCTTGATAATATGCTCTTCGCCACGATCTTTGATCACCCAACGTTTGTCCATGGATGGAATTTTATATTATACGTACTAAAACTCCGCATTCTTTGGTGTACGCGGAAACGGGATCACATCCCGGATGTTCGACATCCCGGTGACAAACAGTATCAGCCGCTCAAAGCCTAAACCAAATCCGCTGTGAGGAACTGTTCCAAACCTCCTGGTATCGAGATACCACCAAATATCTCCTTCCGGGACATCCAGCTCTTTGATCCGTTTCAGGAGCTGATCAAAATTCTCCTCACGTTGCGATCCGCCAATGATCTCCCCGATCCGAGGGAAAAGCACGTCGAGACCTCTGACAGTTTTCCCGTCGTCATTCTGCTTCATGTAAAACGCTTTGATCTCCTTGGGGTAGTCGGTCAGCATCACCGGGCGATTGAAGTACTTCTCCACAAGGTACCTTTCATGCTCGGCCTGAAGATCAGATCCCCAGTCTACTGGAAACTCAAATTTTTGCCCCGACGCTTTCAGGATCTCGATGGCCTCTGTGTAAGATAACCGCTCAAACGTGTCGCTTACCACATGCCTGAGCCGTTTGATCAATTCGTTGTCGTACATCTTATTTAAGAACTCCAGATCATCCATACAGTGATCCAGTACATATTGGATCAGAAATTTCAGGAAATCCTCAGCCAGATCCATGTTATCATGAATATCATAAAATGCCATCTCGGGCTCGATCATCCAGAATTCAGCCAGGTGACGTGGCGTGTTGGAGTTCTCGGCACGAAAGGTAGGTCCGAAGGTATAAACCAGCGAGAGAGCCAGGGCGCCCAATTCTGCCTCAAGCTGACCCGATACTGTCAGATTTGTCTCCTTGCCAAAAAAGTCCATGTCATAATTGACCTCTCCATCGGTTGTCAACGGAGGATTCTTGGCATCCAGTGTGGATACCCGAAACATCTCTCCAGCTCCTTCAGCATCCGAACCTGTGATGATCGGGGAATGGAGGTAGTAGAATCCGTTGTCGTTGAAGTATTTGTGAATGGCATATGACAAGGCATGGCGAATGCGTAGCACAGCTCCAAAGGTATTGGTCCGGGGACGTAAATGAGCGATCTCCCTTAGGAATTCCAGGGTGTGTCCTTTTTTCTGCAACGGATAGGTCTCCGGGTCGGCAGAGCCATATAACTCAATTGTTTTGGCTTGTACCTCAACACTTTGTCCCTGCCCCATCGATTCAACCAACGTCCCGGTAACAGCAATGGAAGACCCTGTAGTAATCTGCTTTAACAGGTTTTCATCGAAATTGGCAACTTCCACAACCACCTGGATGTGATGGATCACAGAGCCGTCATTCAGGGCAATAAAATTAATGTTCTTGTTTCCTCGTTTTGTCCGTACCCAACCTTTTACAAGAACCTCTTTGCCAATCTCTTTCGATTTCAACAAGTTCACCACTTTCGATCTTCTGAGATGATCCATGCTTTCACAAATTAGGTTGCAAAAGTACTGATTTCTTTCCAATCAGATGTTACCGCTAAGTCACACATTGTGGTAAAAAAAGCCTATTTTTATCCTCAAAATACCTTTTCTATGACTAAAAAAGTTGCAAAATCCCGTAAAAAGCATCGTGGAGAAGCGATCTGGGCCATCATATGGAACATCTTTTTTCTCTGGATCGTCAACAAAGTCCCTGATTGGAACCTGGCTTTTATCAGCGAACAATACGATACGATTCTCTGGATTTTAAACCTGAATATCATTATCCAGATTGCCGGATATGCTTTGATCCTGTTTCTCGATTTTCGCTGGTTCTGGCATCTGACCAGGACAATCCTGGATGCTGCCAGCCTGGTGACGCTACTGGTGCTTTATTTTATTTATCCGTTCGATTTTTCCTCCATCGACGGTTGGTCGTGGCTTGATGTTGTGATTCCGATCGCATTCATTATCGGTATGGTTGCTTCCGGTATTGGAATAATTGTTCATCTCGTCAGATTTATCTTCCAGCTGACTAAAATATTAAAATGACACTCCACCTCAACATCGAACCCCTTCATGACTGGATGCCGTGTGGCACAAAGCCCTGCATCATTGCAGGACCTTGTTCGGCCGAAACAGAAGAACAGGTGATTGATACGGCGAAGAAACTGGTTAAGATCCCAATGGTTAAGGTGTTACGAGCAGGGCTCTGGAAACCAAGAACCCGGCCGGGAGCCTTTGAAGGTGTTGGTGATAAGGGGCTGAAATGGTTGCAGCGAGTCCAGGCTGAAACAGGATTGAAGGTTACAACCGAAGTTGCTAACCCGGTCCATGTTGAGAAGGCAATGAAAGCCGGCATCGACATTCTCTGGCTGGGAGCCCGCACTGTGGTAAATCCTTTTTCTGTGCAGGAGATCAGTGAAGCCCTGAAAGGGGTTGATATCCCGATAATGATTAAAAATCCGTTGAATCCTGATCTAACAACCTGGATGGGTGCGCTGGAACGCATCAGCAAGGTTGGAATCAGGAAACTTGTTGCCATCCATCGTGGTTTCTCATTCTATCAACACTCCCCGTTTCGCAACGACCCCATGTGGGAAATCCCGATCGAGTTGAAACGACTCTTTCCCGAACTGCCTGTAATTGTCGATCCAAGCCATATCTGCGGCACAAGAGACTTATTGCTCTCTGTATCACAGCGAGCCATTGACTTGGAGATGACCGGATTGATGATCGAAGTGCATAACCGGCCAAAAGAGGCTCTTACTGATCGACAGCAACAAATCACTCCCGAACATCTCACCTCTTTACTATCCAAACTGATCATCCGCGAGCCGATAGGAAGTGATGAATTTCAGAACTTGCTTGAAGAGTTGCGGTCGGAGATCGACAAAATCGATCAGCAACTAATTGACATTTTGGCACGGAGAATGACCATTGTGGAAGAGATTGGAAAGTACAAGAAAGCCAACAAGATCACAATCCTTCAATTAAAACGCTGGAACCAGATTTTCAGCGAACGGATCCATACTGGTCAGGAGCTCGGCTTGTCAAAAGAATTTATCATGAAACTGCTTGAAGCGGTCCATGAAGAATCTATCCAGAAGCAAATCGATGTCATGAATAAAAAGGATTAACTACATCCACTTTCGTATCCTGAAGTAGATGAGCATCGCCACAGCTATCACGACCATGGCAATTGCGAGAATGGCAAAAGAGAAGGGATGCTCACTAAGTGGCAGCTGAATATTCATTCCATATAAACTGGCAATGAATGTAAGTGGTAAAAGAATCGATGAGATCAGGGTCAGGATTTTAATCACTTCATTTGTTTTATTCATCTGCAGCGAATCAAACGTCCGGGAATATCCCCGGATTAACTCTCCTGCATCCTCCACCATATCCCAGATCTTCTGGTAATAATCGAGAATGTTTCCCCAGTAATCTTCCATGTTTTCAGCAAATCCAGGAATTGTACCACTTTGTAAGCGGTTGAACAGAATCAACTGGGGCTTGAACATGGTGTTCAGCAATACCACATTCTTTTGGGTAAAACTGATCTTTGTAATTGTCTTCTCTGCTTTCCTGTTGAACAACGATTTCCCGCAACTGTCGACATCTTTCTCCACCTTTTCTGCCAAAGACTGTGTTTCTTTGATCAGGCGTTCCAGAATCTTATAGAGCAGTGAGTCAGAGCTGTCAACCTCCATCTTCTTGCCACCCAGAGCGCGAGCTTTTTCCTGTCCGAAAAGTTCTTTGACCAGCCAGTGAGATTTTCCGATGGTGATCAGAAAATTCTTTCCCCAAAAAATCTTGATCTCTTTGGTATCAACGAAGGTCTCACTAATATCAAAACTCGGAAAATGGAGGATTAGAAAATAGTAATCGTCATAGACGTCGATCTTCGGACGCAGGGTAACGATGCTGCGGCAATCTTCCAGGTCGAGCGGATGAAAATGGTATTGATCCTTCAGTACCTCCAGATCTTCCTCACTGGGTCGTACGATATGTGACCATCTGAGGGCCCCGTATTCAATCGTTTCAATCATGTTGCAAAAATACAAACCCTGACTGAGGTTTACACTATTTGAATGTAAGAATTTTTGAACGGGTTACAACAAGAAAATATTATGGCTTCCAACGAAATGTGCTGATCATATGATCGATGTCACCCTTCAGGAATTCAATAACAGGAGCCAGGGAGTCGTTATTGGGAACGATATTGAAATAGAGGGCTCCTCTCACGAACTTCGAGTTGCTGTCGGTCAGATAGAACTGATATGGTGAAGCCGCTTCAGTTCCCTTGATAGCAAAGGTGAGTCCGTAAACCCTCTCTTTGGGATTAATAAACTCCTGCTGGGTAATGGCGTTGGCTTTGGGAATGTGTTTGTCTACCAGATGGTGAGAATCCTCAAGATAAGTATTCAGGTTATCATCAACGACTTTGTAACTCAGATGTAGTTGCGCTTTGAAGGCCGGATAGGAGATGTTGATCCAGAAAGGTTCCGCCAAGCCAGAAGGGTCAGGGGAAATGGTCGCATAGATCGGGTATTCGAAAGCATAAGGGAAGGTTGTGTCAAACTCCCGGTATTCGTGCGATGGAACATCAATCCGGAAATACCCACGGGGTTTTGGGGTGTAATCGGATTGACAGGAAGATAGCAAAATCGCTGACAGAATAATGAGGGGAATTTTTTTCATATAAGCAATTAGTGAGGTAGCGAGGTAGCAAAAATTTTCACTACTTCGCTACTTCGCCATTTTTCTTCTAAAAAGGCAGATCATCTTCCGGAATCGGGGTTTCCACTTCCGGCTTTTCAGCTGGAGGAGTTGCTTCTTGTCCCACATCTTCCTGGACTTCATCCTTCCGTGGACCGCCACCCAGCATGGTCATGTTATCTCCCAGGATCTCAAAGACATATTTCTTCTGTTTATTTTCATCTTCATAGTCCCGTCTGCGAATCCGTCCTTCTATATATACTGAACTTCCTTTTCTCAGGTACCTTTCTGCTACTTCAGCCAATCCTCTCCACAACACAACGTTATGCCATTCCGTATGGGTAATACGCTCTCCATCACGATTCTTGTAGCCTTCAGTGGTAGCTACTGAGAAAGAGGCTTTCTTCACTCCGTTGTCAAAGCTATGAATCTCCGGATCTCTCCCGAGATTTCCGACTAAAATCACTTTGTTTACTCCATTTGCCATTTCTTCATGTTTTTAGTGAATGTTTCTGTTAACAAAATTACACATTTTTCCCGGCAACCGGGATTCATTTGACATTAATCCGGTTAGTGTGCAAAAGGTTATACCTAGAGGATACTTTTTTTCATTTTTTTTTGATTTTTTTCACCTTTGTATGCCGTAAACCTACAGGATGAACCGGAAAATCCTCCTTCTTGCTCTCCCCTAATATCGTTACCAACATTTCAATCCCCTTACTTGGGATGGTTGATCTGGGTTTAATGGGGCATCTGGAGTCGGAACTTTACATTGGCGCTATCGCCCTGGGAGGCATGATTTTCAACTTTCTCTTCTGGGGATTCGGATTTCTGCGAATGGGTATAAGCGGATTTACTGCACAGGCATTTGTGAGTCGTAACCTGAAGGAATCAATGCATGTGCTGATCCGTTCGGTAGTAGTGGCTATCAGTGGTGGTATCCTGATTTTCCTGCCGGCATACTACCTGCTTAAAGAGCCTCTCGGAAAGAATGGGTTGTGGCTGGCGACAATGATATGGCTTGCGGCCAGGGGGATATCGCTGTGGCTTCTTTCGGAGAGGGCGATTTATTCAAAAACAAGTGAAAGGGATTTTAGATTTTAGATTTACGATTATCGAGGAGGTCTTCGACGATATCCTCAACCAGAACCATTCCTTCCAGCTGATGCTGTTCATTAATCACCGGGATTGAGAGGAGATCGTATTTAGAGATGAGTTCAGGGAGGATTTCAATTTTATCTGTATCCAGAACAGTTACCGGCTTTATTGTCATGATCTCATTCAATCGTTTGCTTGGATCGGTAATCACTAATTCAGCCAGTGGAATGGCAGATACAAATCTGTCATCCTGTTCAGTCACAAACACTGTATTGATATGAACCGGTTCGGGTTGCCCTTTCCGGATCAGAGAGATAGCCTCTTCAACAGTCAGATCGGCCGGCAGGGGAAAGAACTCCGTGTTCATAATACTTCCCACTTCATTATCCTCGTATTCCAGAAGCTCTCTTACCTCTTCTGATGACTCATCCTCCATCTCCTTCAATAGCTCCTCCGCTTTATCGTCATGCAACTCCTCAATGATATCGGCTGCCTCGTCAGCATCCATCTTCTCCAACAGATCTGCTGCTTTCTCCAGGGGCAAACTCTCAATGATATGGACTTGGGCGTCAGGTTCCATCTCTTCCAGTACATCGGCAGCTTTTTCTTCGTCCAGAGCAGAAAAGACATAGGTTCTTGTCGCTTTATCAAGGTCTTCGATGATATCAGCCAGGTCGGAAGGGTGCAACGTAGTAAGCTTAGAAGTGGACTTTGAAAGTAGTAATTTAGAGGTAGCGATATCTACCGATTCGATATCATCCCAGAGGACCTGCTTGCTGGTGATATCAATCCTGACCCACGACAACAACTTCTCAACAGATTTCAGGATACCCAGGCGACGTAACCAGCCGCCGAAACCAACATCAACAGCGATAGCGAACGTACCGGATGGAATATAAACCAGTCTGACATCCCATACTTTCTCCAACTTTTTCCCATTGATATCTACTACTTGCTTGTTGAGGATGCTCTCCTTCAGCCAGAGAATATTGGTCAGATAGGCTGTGGAGATCTCTTCAATCTCTGGATCAATAATATAGGATGAACGGTTCTTATGGATGATCTCAAAGGACGAGAAATCTAGGATTCGCTCATACATACCAACCTTTACTTTCGCTGCTATGACTTTGGGGCGAATGGGTTTATCGGGAGAGGGATCAATCGGAGTAAGGTCTACCAGGAAGTCTTTGATCTTTCCGGTGACGTTGCCATCGGAAGAGAAAAACTTCTTGCCCAGAATCTGGCTCAGATAGAATGTGGTCTGTGTGGTCATTTATCTTGCGTTTCGCAGGGCCGTCCATTGTGAATACCTTACTAAAAAATAAGGTGCAAAGGTACTAAAAAACATGGAATGCAATGAATACAATATTTTTGAACGTACCTGGAGATCAACTTTGGGATGGGAATTGATTCCAGATCATCAATCGGGATACTCTTCCATCGAGGATCCGGTTCAGATGGAAGAGAGATCCGGTAAAAAGTTGCCAGGATAATTTGATGCGACAGTGTGTGCTTGAACTCCTCCGAGATACTTCCTAATTCAGGGGAGAGGTTTTGGAAAATGGATTTCCATCTTTCACTACCCTGAAGAGTTCGTTTTGAAACCCGTTTCGATGTCTCAATCAGGGGGAAATCATACAGGTTTTTCCAGATATCATCTCCTGTCCGCTTATTGATAATGATTTTGAGTTCCCCGTCTTTGAAAAAAGTGATCACCAGGTAGTGAAAATAGCGTCTCCTTGTTCTGACTGGTTTGGATCTCACCGGGAGTTGTTTAACACGCTCATGTTGATATGCATA
>JACNKI010000093.1:15511-24904 GCA_014382125.1 Bacteroidota bacterium
CTGAGAATGAGTTGGGGAACCGACCGTCAAATTTTTCGACGATAACACGTGCTGATTCCAGAAGATTCCTGGCGCGCGAATAATATCCCCATCCCTGCCAGATCTTCAGCACCTCCACTTCTTCTGTTCCTGCCAGGGTGATTAGATCAGGAAACCGTGTGGTAAACTTGCTGTATTGATCCAATCCCTGTTCCATACGGGTTTGTTGTAAAATAATCTCCGAAATCCAGAGCAGGTATGGATCGCGGGTTCCCCGAAAAGGAAGGTTACGCTTATGTACCTTGTACCAGGAAATCAAATCAGAAGTGAAAGACATACTGGATGCTGGATGCTGGATGAAACGCTAAAATACAAATTTCACTGTTTCCAGCATCCAGGATCCAGGATCCAATATTTTTTTCTCACATTTCATTCTCTTTCAAAAAAATTATATATTTGCAGCCCGATTGAGCAGAACAAATTCATTCATTTTTAACAATATAACTATACTTGAAGTATGACAAAAGCAGAAATTGTAGCAGAAATTGCTAGTAAGACCGGTATCGAAAAAGTTGCCGTTCAGGCCACCGTTGAAGCTTTCATGGACACTGTAAAGAACTCAATGGTAAACGGACAAAACGTTTATCTTCGCGGATTCGGCAGTTTCATTATCAAAAAAAGAGCTGAAAAAACAGGAAGAAACATTTCCAAGAACACCACCCTGATCATTCCTGCCCATAACATTCCCTCTTTCAAACCGGCTAAAACCTTTGTGAACAAGGTTAAATCCAGCGTAAAAGTTTAGTAATCTCATTAGGTTAATTCTATTATGCCAAGCGGTAAAAAGAGAAAGAGACATAAGATGGCTACGCATAAGCGAAAAAAACGCCTGCGTAAGAATAGGCATAAGAAGAAATAATTTCCTGCCTCTGCTACATTTCCTTCTGTCAAGAAGGTCACAATGTAAATCTTGTGACTGATAAACAAACAGGACGGATGTGAACAAAGAATTAATTATCAATTCAACCTCATCCGAGGTTGAAATTGCGTTACTTGAAGACAAATTTCTTGTTGAGTTAAACAAGGAAAAATCCAACAACGAATATGCTGTTGGTGATATTTACATAGGTAAAGTCAGGAAGATTATGCCCGGACTCAACGCAGCATTCGTTGACGTTGGATACGGGAAAGATGCATTCCTTCATTACCTCGATCTTGGGCCCCAGGTACTGTCGCTGCTGAAATATATTAAAGCAGCAAATTCCGGAAAAAAACCAAATCTCTCTATTTCAGACTTTCCGATGGAGCAAGATATCCAGAAGACAGGAAAGATCACTCAGGTGTTGAAGCCCAATCAGCATGTTCTGGTACAGATTGCGAAAGAACCTATTTCAACAAAAGGACCGCGTGTTACTTCTGAACTGGCTTTTGCCGGCAGATATCTGGTGTTGATACCATTCTCAAACAAGATCTCTGTATCGCAAAAGATCAAGAGTGTAGATGAACGGAGCCGGTTAAAGCGTCTGATCACCAGCATCAAACCAAAAAACTGTGGAATCATCATCCGTACAGTAGCGGAGAATAAACTTGTGGCTGATCTGGATCAGGACCTTCACAATCTGTACAAAAGATGGGAGATCATCACCCGTAAACTGAATGGCGCTACTCCACCTCAAAAGATCATCGGTGAGATCGACAGAACTTCTGTCATACTGAGGGATGTGTTGAACGAATCGTTCAACCAGATCATCGTTAATGATGCGATCCTCTACGAAGAGACACGGAACTATATCCAGAAGATCTTTTCTGATAAGGTAAATATTGTCAAACACTATACCGGTCGCACACCGATATTTGAAGCCTACGGTGTCGACAAGCAAATAAAAAGTTCATTTGGAAAAGAGGTCACTATCAAGAGTGGCACCTACCTGATCATTGAACATACGGAAGCGCTTCATGTGATAGATATCAACAGCGGACATCGCGTTAAAGCAGATAACAATCAGGAAACCAACGCCCTGGAGGTGAACCTGGAAGCAGCTTCTGAGGTAGCCAGGCAACTCCGCCTACGTGATATGGGGGGCATTATCGTGATCGATTTCATCGACATGACTGAGAGCCAGAACCGCCGGAAGCTCTTTGACAAATTGAGAGAAGAGATGCGGAAAGACCGGGCCAAACATGCCATTCTACCTCCCAGTAAATTTGGCCTGATACAGATTACCCGGCAGCGAGTACGTCCCGAAATGAACGTAAAGATCCTTGAAAAATGCCCGGCCTGCGATGGGACCGGCCAGATCAAACCCAGTTTGCTCCTTACCGATGAAATTGAAAACAATATCAGCTACCTGATCCACGAACAGAACGAACGAAAACTGACCCTGACCGTGCATCCGTTTATCTATGCATATATCAAACAGGGCACGTTCAATTTGCAATGGAAGTGGTACAGGAAGTTCCATCAGTGGATCAACGTAAAATCACAAAACTCCAATCATTTTCTGGAGTACCACTTTTTTGATAAAAATGGAGATGAAATAAAGATGTAAAATGGAAATTGTAGTTAGTGGAATTAGATCAACAGGAAACCTACATCTCGGAAATTATTTTGGAGCCATCAGGAACTTTGTAAAGATGCAGGAGAAAAATCAATGTTTCTTCTTCATTGCTGACTATCATTCGTTAACTACCCACCCGACTCCTGAAGATTTGCATAACAACGTTAAAACCGCACTGGTTGAATTTCTGGCTTGTGGTCTGAACCCTGAGAAAGCGACACTTTATGTCCAGAGCGACCTGCCGGAAGTTTCAGAACTTTATCTTCTCCTGAATATGAATGCCTACCTCGGAGAACTCGAGCGATGCACTTCGTTCAAGGAAAAGATCCGGACACAACCAAAAAACGTGAATGCCGGATTGTTGACCTACCCGACCCTGATGGCCGCTGATATCATCATCCATAAAGCACATAAAGTACCTGTTGGGAAAGACCAGGAACAGCACCTCGAGATGACCCGCACCTTCGCCAGTCGATTCAACCGAATGTACAAAGTGAACTTTTTCCCAGAGCCTGTTGCGTACAACTTTGGGGAAGAGCTGGAGAAGATACCGGGACTGGATGGCAGCCCCAAAATGTCGAAATCCGAGAACGAAAACAGTGCCATCTTCCTGGCGGATCCTCCGGAGGTGATCCGGAAAAAGGTGATGCGTGCTGTCTCCGATACCGGTCCGACCAAACCCAATCAACTTAAATCACAACCTGTTAAGAACCTTTTCCAACTGATGAGTGCTTTTTCCACACCTTCTACGCTTAAACATTTTGATGATCTCTACACTAGATGTGAGATCCGATACGGTGATATGAAAAAGCAACTGTCTGAAGATATCATTGCTTATACCACACCATTCCGGGAGAAGATCGAACTATTGGAACGCGATGACATATACCTCCGTAAAGTAGCCAAAATGGGGGCTGAAAAAGCGAGAGCCTCTGCCGATAAAACGATCAAAGAGATACGGAAGATTATTGGCTTCAAATCCTTTTAACAAAGCACCATTAAGACATTCCCCATCACATGATTGAAACCACGGTTGTACCGGAAAGCGCTGTGCTGATTGGTGTAACACGATCCGGTGAAGATATTGACACAACCCGTGAGCACCTGGATGAAATGGCATTCCTGGTAGAAACAGCTGGTGGGATTCCCGGGAAACGATTTATCCAACGCATGGATTATCCTGATCCGAAAACCTATGTAGGATCCGGTAAGCTTAAAGAGATTAAAGCATTTGTGAGCCAGCATAAAATAGATCTGGCCATTTTTGATGATGAGCTCTCTCCCGATCAACTCCGGAATATTGAAAAAGAACTGAGCGCCCGTATCATTGATCGCAACAGCCTGATACTCGACATTTTTGCAAAACGTGCCCGATCCTCCTACGCTAAGACCCAGGTTGAACTCGCCCAGAACGAATACTTATTACCACGCTTGACCCGTCGCTGGACACACCTCGAGAAACAGCGTGGTGGCATCGGATTAAGAGGTCCCGGCGAGCAGGAGATTGAAACCGACCGGCGATACCTCCGGTGGCGGATCAAACTGCTCAAGCAAAAGCTGAGGGAGATCGATAAACAAAAAGCAACACAACGGAAGAACCGCCGGAGAATGATCCGTGTCGCGCTTGTGGGATATACCAATGTGGGCAAATCCACCATCATGAACCTGCTTAGTAGATCTAATCTTTTCGCCGAAAACAAGCTGTTTGCCACTCTCGATACAACCATCAGAAAAGTAGTGATCGACCACCAGCCATTTTTGCTTTCCGATACAGTAGGATTTATCCGGAAGCTACCCCATTCTCTGATAGAATCATTTAAATCAACCCTGGATGAGGTGCGGGAAGCAGATATCCTGATACATGTAGTTGATATCTCCCATCCCGATTATGAAGAACAGATCCATGTCGTCAAAGAGACCCTGGTTAATATCCATGCGGCTAACAAACCAACCATCATGGTTTTCAACAAAATTGATGCATATAAACCTGCCGAAAAAGATCTGGATGACCTGAAACCAGTTGAGAAATCAAATCTGAATCTGGATGAACTGGAAAATATCTGGATTGCCAGGGAAAATTCACCTTCGATCTTTATTTCGGCCATGAAAAAATCAAATATTGACACATTCCGTAAACGACTTTACCAGGAAGTACGTAAGATTCAGCAGACCCGTTGGCCTGAAAGGAAGATGTAGGGGGGGTAGAGACATGGGAGGTGAATTAATCAGAATTCAATACTTTTGTTCTGTTACAATATTTTCACCATGAAGGTTAAAAAATTCCATCTGATACTGATCTCCATCCTTTCCGGTTTGATCCTGACCTTAGCCTGGCCGGTTAATGGGTTTCCGGGGTTGCTGTTTATCGGATTGGTGCCACTTCTGTTTGTAGAAGATTATATTTCCAATCACCGGGATAAATTTTTCAAGTTCAGTCTCCTCTTTTACTCATATCCTGCTTTCTTTACATGGAATCTGTTAACAACCTGGTGGATCTATAATTCAACCCTGGGTGGAGCGATCATGGCTGTAGTGCTTAACTCCCTCTTTCTGGCTATTGTCTTTCAGGTTTTCTCCTGGGCGAAGAGACACCTCTCCAGTAAACTGGCAGGTTATTTCGCTCTGGTCTCTTTCTGGATCGCTTTTGAATATCTTCACCTGAACTGGATTCTCACATGGCCCTGGCTCACGCTGGGGAATGGATTCGCAAGCTACTACAACTGGGTGCAGTGGTATGAATATACGGGTGTGATGGGGGGAACGCTGTGGGTGCTGGTAGCTAATATATTAACATATGAAGCAATTCGAAAAGCAAGAATAGAATTCATCTTGCTTTTTATCGCTTCTCTATTGATCATAGTTCCTATTCTTATTTCCTTTTCAATCTATCGTAACTTCACCGAAAAACCTGATCCGGTCAATTTTGTGGTGGTGCAACCCAATGTGGATCCTTATAGCGAACAGTATTCACTGCCACCAAGGGAAGTAGTAAATCGAATCATGACCCTGGCTGATCCCCTCCTCGACAGTACAACCAATTTCCTCATCGCTCCCGAATCCACCATTCAGGAGAATATGTGGGAAAACGATATGAACACTTTTTTCACCCTTAAGTTGCTCCGGAATGTTATCCATCGTTATCCTGAACTGAATATCCTGATCGGTGGTTCTACATTCAAAGCATATGAGGAGGATGAGGCATTGTCGAGGAGTGCCCGGAAATTCAAGGACTCTGACAACTACTATGATGCATACAACACAGCCATATTGATCAACGCTTCGGATTCGCTGCAGCTCTATCACAAATCGAAACTGACACCGGGAGTGGAAGCTCTTCCCTCTTTCAAGGGATTCAAGTGGCTGGAGAAATTTGCTATCAATCTGGGTGGTACGGTAGGCAGCCTGGGCGCAGATGATCACCGGAAAGTGTATTGGACGAACAACACTATACGGGTATCACCAATCATCTGTTATGAATCTGTGTTCGGTGAGTTTTTTGCTGAATTTGTCAGCAACGGTGCCCAGGTTATGATCATCATTACAAATGATGGATGGTGGGGAGATACACCTGGACACCGGCAACATTTTTCGTTTGCTCATCTGCGAACCATCGAAACCCGGCGAAGCATTGCCCGATCTGCCAACACCGGCATCTCTGCGTTCATTGATCAACGGGGTGATGCCTTCGATGTTACCAAATATTGGGAACCTGCTGCCATCAAAGGAACCCTTAACGCCAATTCCACTCTGACTTTTTATGTCAAACACGGAGACTATATCGCCCGGATCGCTGTGTGGTTAACTTGCGTTTTGCTATTAATCAGCTTAAGTGTTCGTATTTTTGTTAAGAAATGAAAACCCGGACGATCATCGCTACACTTGTATTTATCCTCTTTTGGGGGTGTAATCAGACACCCAGGGATAAAACTTCGACAAAAATGTCTGCCACAGATATCGCCATAAAAATTCCCCAATTCAACGCTGATTCTGCATTCAATTTTGTCAAAGCCCAGACCGATTTTGGCCCGCGTGTAAATAATACGAAAGCCCATCAGAAGTGTGCCTCATATTTGATCGATAAACTGAAAGAATATTCTCCCGATGTTGTAACTCAAACCGGGATTGTGACTGCATATAATGGGACTCCCTTGCAATTTCAAAATATTATCGCTTCCTTCGGTCATGACGGCAACAACCGGATTATATTAGGAGCACACTGGGATTCAAGACCTTATGCGGATCATGATCCGGATGAAACCAAACACAACATTGCCATTGACGGAGCCAACGACGGAGCCAGTGGGGTGGGTGTCTTGCTGGAGATCGCCAGGCAAATGAAGCAAACACCTCCTCCGATCGGAGTGGATATCATCTTCTTTGATGCAGAAGATTACGGACCTCCTCAGGATCTGCAGGACAACCAGAATACAGGGGAACACTGGGGACTTGGGTCTCAATATTGGGCAGCTAATCCACATAAAACCGACTACTTTGCCAAATATGGTATCCTGCTTGATATGGTTGGAGCTTCCGGTGCCACGTTTCTTATGGAGGGAGTCTCCATGGAATATGCACCTTCCATTGTCAAAAAGGTATGGGATATCGGAAACCAGATCGGTTATTCCTCATATTTCCTCTATCAGCGTGGCGGGTTTGTCACCGACGACCATTACTATGTGATCCGTGACCAGGGCATTCCGATGATCGATGTCATCCACCTGAATCAAGATACAGAGTCAGGCATGTATGAACACTGGCATACCGTGGAGGATAACATAAATAAAATCGACAGGAACACCTTGAAAGCAGTAGGCCAAACCATGTTGACTGTAATCTATTCGGAAAAGTAATTGTTCACGGGAAACCGTTACTTCAGCTTTTTACTGAACTTTCGTTGAATCTCAAGAATACCTTTAGTGTGATCAAGAATGATGGATGTCAGGTTCATCAGATCCATGATCGCCATGCTCTTTCTGGTGGAAATCTCAGTCTTCTTCAGCTTATGAATCACCTCAACCTTCAGTTTCACAATTCGTTCCTGAACAATTGTGTATTGGAGATCCATCTTTTCCGTTTTCGCAAAGGTTCTCTTTTTAAGAAGTTGTTGAGTCGTATCAAAGAACTTGATGAGTTGCCCGGATAGTGTGATCAACTCCTCCTTCTCATCGGGCAGGAAAGGCGGATGGGAATTGTCTACATAATCATAGCAGAGAAACTGTAACTGCTTCATGTATCCATGGATCTCTTTCATCTGACCAAAAATCTGAAGACTGAACACTTCAGCCTCAACAGCTGTATCATCAAGTTTCTTGATTGTTTTATCAAACAGCTTTCGTTGTGTCTTGATCTCTTTCTGGAACTCCTTCATCTCAATGCCCAGCTTATTGAGTTTTTTCCGTTTCTCATCTACAAGTCCAATTATAGCATGTTCATAAAAGTTAGCCATCTGCGACGTAAATGTGATTAGCCGCACCTCGCAACGTTTGTAAATGGTCATTGTGCTGATGAAAGTTTCATCTTTCTCAATGGCAGTCACGATCTCCTCTTCTTTCTCTTTCTTTTTATGAAAGATGTGTGTCTTGTAAACAAAGAAGAAGGCCAGACCGATAAACATGATGATGGCAACCAGTCCACCAAAATAGATTATTGTAGCAACGATACCGGCTACTGAAAAGGCGATCAGGGCGGTAAAAAACCAGCCACCGACAACAGTAACCACGCCGGATACCCTGTAAACTGCACTCTCTCTTCCCCAGGCCCGGTCGGCCAATGAAGCTCCCATCGCTACCATGAAGGTGATGTAAGTGGTGGATAAAGGTAATTTCAAATTGGTTCCAATGGTGATCAACACACTGGCAACGATCAGAATCACCGAAGCCCGTACCAGGTCGAAAGCTGGCTTATCTTTCATTTGCTTGCTCTCTTGAACCTGTTCAAACCGTTTATCAATGACATTTAAAACAGCTCTCGGAACGATAAATGTATATGCCTTATTTAGTTGCAGGGCAATGAAAACCATCCCCCGTGCAAGCATAGAAGATTCGAATGTTTCATCTCCTTCCTCCTGCCGTCCAAGGTTGATGGTGGTTTTGGTTACATTTCTCGACTTTTTATTAATAAACAGCGTTGCTACCATAATCCCCCCGGCTACAATCAGTAGTAAGGTGGGCGTTTGTACCGGGTTTCGCAGCATTCCCATAGCAAACCCTTCCGGATCTCCGCTTCCCGATGCCTGGAAGATCTGAAAGGACTCGAGGCCCGCCAGGGGTACTCCGATGAAGTTCACCAGATCGTTTCCTGCAAATGCCATGGCCAGAGAGAAAGTACCGGCCATCACAACGACCTTTAAAATATTGAGCTTAAACAGCCAATATAGAATCTGAAAAATCACCGTTGATCCGATCAAGCTGACAAGTAAAATGATTGCGGTGTTCTCTTTGAACCAAAAGATCATTTCAGGAGTCAGCAGAGAGGATCCTTTTGCCCCTTTGATAAACAGAAAATAGACAATTGCAGAGAAGGCTATTCCTCCCCAGAGAGAGCCAAAATAGTTGACCTTTTCCTTATATTTGAAGGTAAACATGATCCGTGCAATATATTGGACGAAAGCTGCTACCGTAAAACCAATCGCAATAGACAGGAGTATCCCCGAAATAATCGCCACTACCTTTGACGTGTTGATGTATTCGGCGTAGGTTGCCATGGTAGCTCCAGCCTGGATGATCTTAACCGTGGAGATAGCAAAGGCGGCGCCCAGCAGTTCGAAGACAAGAGAAACAGTCGTTGAGGTAGGCAATCCAGCGGTATTGAACAGGTCAAGCAACATCACATCGGTAATCATTACCGCCAGGAAAAT
>JACNKI010000093.1:25110-33625 GCA_014382125.1 Bacteroidota bacterium
GCAGAATTCACGAAATTCACTGCATCGTTACTGACTCCGACAATGAGATCGGAGATCGCAAAAACAATCAATACGATCACAATGAACAAGTAGAATATTTCCATTACTCAGATGATTTTAGCGCAAAAATATATCATCTGGTGATGGCAACAATATTAAATTATTGTTAACTCAATAAGAGGCGCGATTAATCGCGCCTCTACAACATTTCGTTCGCAAGGTTGGCCAACTCGGAGCGTTCCCCCTTTTCCAGTCTGATATGTGCATAGATCGGGTGGTGTTTGATCTTATCGATCAGCATGGAGAAACCGTTACTTTGTGAATCCAGATATGGCGTGTCGATCTGGTAAATATCACCCGTAAAGATGATCTTGGTATTCTCCCCGGCACGGGTGATGATTGTCTTCACTTCGTGTGGTGTTAGATTCTGCGCCTCGTCAACAATGAAACAGACGTTTGAGATACTGCGCCCACGGATATAAGCGAGCGGTGTGATCATCAGTTTCTCCTTTTCCAGCGCATCTGTGATCATCTTATATTCCCTGTCTTTCTCATTATATTGGTTCTGGATGAATTTCAGATTATCCCATAACGGCTCCATGTAGGGATTCAGCTTCGACTTGATATCCCCGGGAAGGAACCCGATATCCTTATTGCTCAGGGGGACGATCGGCCTGGCAAGATAGATTTGCTTAAATCCTCTTCGCTGTTCCAATGCCCCTGCAAGAGCCAGAAGCGTTTTTCCGGTCCCTGCGATCCCCTGCATGGTAACAAGCTTTACTTCCGGATTCAGAATAGCATGCAGGGCAAACACCTGCTCTGCATTACGTGGTGTAATCCGGTATGATGGGTGCTTTTCCAGTTTTTCAATATGTCCGGTTTGAGGATTGAAGAATGCGAGTACAGAACTCCTTCCGTTCTTCAGGATGAAGTAGTGATTCGGGATGGGTGTGGAAACGTCAATATCTTCAGGCAAACAGAAACCATTTTCATAGACCATATCGATGACCGGCTTCTCAATATTTTCAATCAGGGATTTTCCGGAATAGAGTGTGTTCAAATCTTTGATCTTACCTGTCTGATAATCTTCTGATGTAATATTCAGCGCTTTTGCTTTCAACCGAAGATTAATGTCTTTAGAAACCAGGATTACTTCTTTCTTTGGATTCTCCTTGATCATGATCAAAGCGGCATTTAAAATATTATGGTCGGGTTTTTCAGAACCGAATACCTTGTTGACATCGAGTTCGCTCTGCTCATTCATCACCACTTTAATTTTACCCCCCTTCCTGTTTTTCAACGATATCCACCGGGTCAGAGTCGATCGGTTCGAGAGCTTGTCCATGATCCGGATAAACTCCCTCGCTTCAAAGTTGATGATATCATTTCCCTTTTTGAAATTATCGATCTCCTCGAGTACCGTGATGGGAATCGCTACATTGTTGTCTTCAAAACTGTTAATAGCATCATGACTGTAAAGGAGAACACTGGTGTCGAGAACGAAGATCTTTTTCTCCTTCGCGGGATTAGCTGGCATAGGCAGAACATTTATGCCTTAAATGTATGCTAAGTACTCAAATTTTTTACGGAAAAGATCCTGAAGATATCAACAGATACCTGTTGAGAAAATTTATTTAACGATCATTTTTTTTGTGAATCGCTCTCCATTAATCACTACTGTGTAGAAATAGACTCCGGATCGTAACATGGAACCATTGAGGTAGAATGAATGGATGCCTGAGCTGACCTCTCCCCGATTCTGGTTCAACACCTGGTGTCCAATAAGGTCGGTCACGTAAAGCGAGAGAGAAGCATTATGGGTTAGCGTCACATCAATTTTAGTTGATGAATGGAAAGGATTTGGATAGTTCTGTGAGACAATCGACTGTTGGATCGCTGATGGCAGGTCGATCCCAATAACAGTCTCTTTGGGCTCTTTCCGGTACTCAATTGTATTGTCATGAACTGCTATGTTGGCATCTTTTATTGAGGATCCCGGGATGTCTGCCGATTGATAGATAAAATGAATATCATTGGTGGTTGTATTTTTCGCCATAGAGGGAAAAACAAATTCTCTGTACATGTAGAGAATGCTTCCGTTCAGATCGGTCATCTCGCCCCATGTTTGACCAAGGTTCTGGGAAGCCCGGCTCCAGATATGGCGGTAATTGTAACCGTCAGGAGATAGGTTGCCAACCGTGAGTCCCGACCAGATTGCAAAGATGTTGTCATTATCATCAACGGTGATCTGAGGATAGCTCGACATGCTCACGCCATAATAGGGAAACGAAACGATCGTATCGGCTCCTGTTCCCTCCAATACGTATCCCAAGAGCTGACCATGAGCCTCCAGGGTGTCCGGATCCAGGCTGTCATTCAACATCTCCATGGTGCTGTTCCAGTATATCATCCCGTCAGTCCACGGGAAATATACCCGTCCGCCAAGCTGACCTTGTGCGCGCATCCTGCCAAAAACCACATGGAATACTCCATTTTTATCCATCTCCACAGCAACTGAACCATCACAACAAGCGAAAATATCTGTTTCATCTCCGGAAGGGACCATTTTATTATCGTTGTTGAGTATGGGGATCTTTTCCCATGTCGTACCGTTGTCGTAGGATGCCATAATGAAGGTATCAGTCCAGTGTCCGCCCAGAACAAATGCGATGGTATCTCCATGTGGGGATGCCCAGGCATAGTCATCGGCGCTGAAACCAAGATAGTCTGCAGAGGTCATCTCATCGAGGATTTCCCCTGCAATGTCCCATGTAGCTCCACCATCCAGAGAACGATAATAGACAATGGCTCCGTCCAGATCTTGATATATAGCGCCACCATTGCCAACAGGTGTGGTAAGTATAATCATATGGATATACTGATGGTCCGGACCAGAGGTGATCACACTTGGCCAGTCAATGCCCGTTGCGCCTGTCGGTGGTGCGATCTCCATTTCAGACCAGGTGCCGGTACCTTTTTGCTGACGGGTTAGTATCAGGGCAGGAAAAGTGGCAAAATGGTGACTTATTACCAGCTCTCCGGTTGCACCTAAAGGGCAGTATGAGGGCCATCCCGTCCGGAGACTCTCAATTCGTGCCACAGGGGGAGGTCCCCAGGTAGTTCCGTCGAAATAGTTATATCCGGTTCCCCTTTCAGCGTAACCGGTTCCTTCATCCATACCACGGGTCCAGACTCCGCCCATAGTTCCGTCAGGATAGAGATAGAAGCGGTTCTGACAAGCCGTGTTGGTTTGAAGATCATACCGTGTGGCGCCAATGACATCCTCAAACAATGTAGTGTTTAAAGCTGTCTTCACATATGGTTTTAGCGGAAACGCCGGGTTTTCTGTAGCTGCCGACTTCGGAACTGCCAAATTCTCCAGTTCTTTCGCAAATTGGGTTGGTTTGTTTTGTGCAATTGCCATCATGCTAATCAGCATCACGACAACAATTGTAAATACTCTTTTCATGTGCAGAATTTTCGGTAAATATACGAAACAGATCATATAAACTTGTATAATACAATGTAATTTATATAAAATCAGTTGTTTGCAGGATAAACCTAAGAAAAAACACGATCAAATAAAGGTGGTGAATTTCAACTATCTTTGCGAAGTAAACAGATCAAATGGCTCAAAAAAAACTCTTCCTTCTTGATGCTATGGCTCTCATCTACAGAGCTTATTATGCACTTAATAAAAATCCGCGAATCAACTCAAAAGGACTCAATACATCTGCTATCCTGGGCTTCTCCAACACATTGTTTGATGTGATTAAAAACGAACAGCCTACACATATCGGAGTGGCATTCGACACAATGGCTCCGACAGTCAGGCAAGAAGAGTTCACCTTTTATAAAGCACATCGGGAAGAGACACCCGAAGATATCATTAGTTCGATTCCCATCATCCAACAACTTATCGCCGGTTTCAATATTCCCATTCTTGCGGTAGACGGATATGAGGCCGATGACGTGATCGGCACATTGGTCAAACAAGCAGAAGAGCGTGCATTTATGACATTTATGATGACTTCGGATAAAGATTTTGGTCAGCTTGTCAGTGACACGGTTTTACTTTATAAGCCGGCGAAATTCGGTAACCCTCCGGAAGTCTTGGGAGTCAACGATATTTGCGAGAAATTTGGGATTCAGCGACCGGAACAGGTCATTGATATCCTTGGCCTTTGGGGTGATGCTTCAGACAATATACCCGGGATACCAGGCTTTGGACAGGTAACTGCCAGGAAATTGATCGCCTCATACGACTCTGTGGAAAACCTGATCAACCAGGCTGATACCATTCCCAATGCTAAGTGGAAAGAGAAAGTATATGAATATGGAGATCAGGCACTCATCTCTAAAAAGCTGGCTACCATTATCCTCGATGTCCCGATCAATCTTGATGAGGAAGCACTGAAACTTAAACCGCCGGACACCGACGCCCTTCAAGCGTTGTTTGGCGAACTGGAATTCCGGGCGTTTGGTCAACGATATTTCACATGGCTCTCAACCCAGCAACAAACTCACCACCTCACCAGCTCACCAGTTCACCAGCTCGCCAGTTCACCAGTTGACCCAACAGCAACTGGTGGCCTTTTTTCCGACGAAGATTTCACCCCATTCGCCACTATCGAAACCACTCCCCACGAATACAAACTGGCAGATTCAACCGAAACCCAACAAGCATTGGTTAACGAATTAGCTAACCAAAAATCATTTTGTTTCGATACGGAGACCACCGGCCTGAATCCGAACGATTCAGAACTAGTCGGTATCTCTTTCTCCTGGAAAGCCCATGAAGCATGGTATCTTCCTCTCCCTGATAACTACCATAAAACCCAGGAGGTGTTGCTGGCTTTCAAACCTCTTTTCGAAGATCCCAAAATCGACAAAATCGGACAGAACCTGAAGTTCGATATTTCAATCCTGAAGTGGTACGATATACAGGTAAAAGGAGCGCTGTTTGATACCATGTTGGCCCACTACCTTTTGGAACCGGACATGCGTCATAACATGGATTTTCTGGCGGAAACCTACCTCAATTACAAACCGGTTTCGATAGAGAGTCTGATTGGAAAAAAGGGGAGTAACCAGCTGAGTATGCGGACAATCGATGATACTGCTCTGAAAGATTATGCTGCGGAAGATGCGGAGGTCACGCTACAGCTCAAACAACTGTTCGAGCCAAAATTACTGGAGACCGGCACCCGGAAACTCTTTGATGATATTGAAATTCCGTTGATCCATGTACTGGCATCTATGGAGGCTGAAGGAGTGAGAATAGATATCGGGGCTCTGGAAGATTTTTCTATCACGTTGAAGCATGAGATTGGCAAGGTAGAGGAAGAGATCTATGCTGATGCAGGTATTCAATTTAACATCGCTTCCCCGAAACAACTGGGAGAGATTCTCTTCGATAAGCTGGTCATTGTGGACAAACCGAAAAAGACCAAAACAAAGCAATACTCCACCAGCGAAGATGTCTTGTCAAAACTGGTAAATAAACATCCCATCATTACGAAAATCCTGGAGTTCAGATCACTTGCGAAACTGAAATCGACTTATGTGGATGTGTTGCCTGCTCTCGTCAACCCACGTGATGGCAGGGTACATACCTCGTACAACCAGGCAGTAGCTGCAACCGGAAGGTTGAGTTCCAATAATCCCAATCTGCAAAATATCCCAATCCGTACCGAAAGGGGAAGGGAGATCCGGAAAGCATTTGTTCCGCGTAATAAACAATATACCTTGATCTCGGCAGATTATTCCCAGATCGAGCTCCGGATCATCGCTCATCTCAGCCAGGATAAAGAGATGATCAACGATTTCAGGTCAGGCAAAGATATCCATGCGACTACTGCTGCCAGGATCTTTAGTGCTACACTCGACGAGGTTTCACCAGAAATGAGACGGAAAGCCAAAGCGGTTAATTTTGGCATAGCATATGGTATGTCGGCATTCGGCCTTGCCGAACGACTTAATATCCCCAGAACGGAAGCAGCCGACATCATCCGGCAATATTTTACTCGCTATCCCGGTATTCGGAAATATATGGATAAAACGATAGAATTCGCACGGGAGCATGGATATGTGGAGACGATGATGCATCGTCGTCGTTACCTTCGTGACATCAACTCCGGCAATGCCAACGTCCGGGGCTTTGCTGAACGAAATGCTGTCAACGCCCCGATCCAGGGGACAGCGGCCGACATGATCAAGATAGCCATGATCCGGGTCTTTCAGGAATTTGAGATTAGAAAGTTGAAATCGAAAATGATCATGCAGGTGCATGACGAGCTGGTCTTCGACACACACAAAGCGGAGGTGGAAGAGGTGAAAACCATCTTGCTTGACAAGATGCCAAGCGCTATTCCACTGGATGTTCCGGTAATCATCGATATGAACAACGGAGATAATTGGCTGGAAGCACATTAAATGGACTACTCAACCGATAACCGTACTGTTTTAACCCTCGATGCCGGGGGGACTAATTTTATATTTTCAGCGATCCGGGCTAATGAGGAGATCGTTAAACCGATGCGGATAACAGCCAAAGGTAAGACGCTGGAAGTCGTCCTGCAACATATCATTGATGGTTTTACTCAGGTAAAGGAACAACTCAGTGAAAACCCGGTGGCTATCAGTTTTGCTTTCCCTGGTCCGGCTGACTATGAGAACGGCATCATCGGCGACCTGCAAAACCTTCCGCTTTTCAGGGGTGGAGTGGCTCTCGGTCCGATGCTCAAAGAGCAATTCCAGATCCCGGTCTTTATCAACAACGACGGAGACCTCTTCGCATACGGTGAAGCGATCGCAGGACTCCTCCCTGAAGTCAACCGAAAGCTGAAAGAGGTCGGGAATCCGAAACGCTATCATAACCTTCTCGGAGTCACTTTTGGAACCGGTTTTGGAGGTGGAATTGTGAGTCGGGGAGAACTTTTCATAGGAGATAATTCTGCCGGAGGAGAGATCAACAGAATACGGAACAGGACGTTTAAAAATTATGATGCAGAGGAGAGCGTTAGTATCCGGGGTGTTGTGAGGGAGTTTGCCAACTATGCCGGGCTCAACATCCGGAGTTGTCCGGAACCCAGTGAAATCTTCGAAATTGGTATGGGTACACGGAAAGGGAATCGGGAAGCAGCCATCGCTGCATTTGAAGCGTTTGCGGTTGCCGCCGGGGATGCACTGTCTAATGCCATCACGTTAATCGATGGATTGATCGTCATAGGAGGGGGGCTCTCCGGAGCCTATCCGCTTTTCCTTCAGAACCTTGTAAATGAGATGAATCAGCCATATAATACAGTTTCAGGCAGCCCTCTGGAGAGACTTGAGGTGACCGTGTATAACCTGGAAGATCCAACACAGCATCAGACATTCTACAAACCTGATTCTCCGGAGATTCAAGTTCCCTTTTCCAGTCAAAAAGTAATGTATAGTCCGGTCAAAAAAATCGGAGTAGCTTCTTCCAGGCTGGGGACATCCCGGGCAATCTCACTCGGAGCAAGTGCATTTGCGCTTTATTCCCTTGATTCATAAAAAATTTAAAAATATAACTAGTTGATTTTTTATATATTTGCACCTTATTGACTGTTTAAAACAAACCTAAATCTTAACCTATGAAAAAAATTGTACTTTCTTTAGCTCTTTTCGTGTCCATAACCGCAGTTATTGCACAGAATGTTCCCAGGGAAATGGTCGCCCTCGAGATCGGAACAGGAACCTGGTGTACCTATTGTCCTGGTGCATCTATGGGAGCAGATGATCTTCTTGCAAACGGAAAATTTGTGGCCGTGGTTGAGAACCACAATGGCGATGGTTTTGCAAATATTTACTCCAATGCCAGAAATTCTATGTGGGCAATCCCAGGTTATCCTACTGCCACGTTTGATGGGATGCTGAGTGTTGTGGGCGGTAGTCACACTCAATCTATGTATTCTAATTACTTGCCCAAATACAATGGAAGTATTGGTGTCGAATCCCCTGTTGCTATGACAATGGAGGTGGAACAAACAGATGCCGATTATACAGTGACTGTTGAAATGATTAAGGTCGGCACAATAACGGCCACGAATATTGTCCTCTACTTCTTTGTCACTGAGTCACACATTCAACACAACTGGCAAGGACAAACTCACCTGAATTTTGTCAACAGGCTGATGGTTCCAGATCAGAATGGGACCACTGTTAGTTTTGCCGGCGGCGATGTTCAAACCGTTGAACTGAACTTTGCATTAGATTCATCATTCCCAGTAGAAAATGGTGAATTTGTCGCTATGCTTCAGAATAAAACTCCTGGACAAGGAGTTATCCCCGGATCCTATCCCGTAAACAGATGGGAAGTTATTCAAACTGTTAAAAAAGGCGTCATTGATCTGACGGTCGATTTTGAAGCATCCGCCACTCTAATCGAAAAGAACACACCAGTGACATTTACCAACAATACCACAGGAGGTTATATTGGCGTTCCTGAAACCTACGAATGGTTCTTCCCTGGGGCTGAACCCGATTATTC
>JACNKI010000093.1:34552-39778 GCA_014382125.1 Bacteroidota bacterium
GGAGAATTCATTCAAAACCAGAAAGTCTATGCAAGTAACTCTTCCTACCCGGCAGATAATCGTGGTCATCTCACCACACAATACATGAATGGATATGGATTGGCGCTTTCCTCCTTCACGCCGGTGACTTATCATCCAGCCACTGGTGAGGTATCCTATTTCCAGAAAGTGATAGTCAGAATTCATACAGCGCCTTATAAAGAAGCGGTAGAAGCCCTCAGCAACCTATCATCCTCTTCCAGTGTTCTGGACCGGATAGCAACGATCGCTCAAAATTTTGAGGCCCTAAGTCAATATCCGGAAAAAATCTCCCTGAAAACCGGTATCGAAATGTTGATCATCACCCCGATGGCTTTTAGTACTTCTTTCCAGACATTAATTGATATGTATCAGGTAAATGGGTTGAGCTGCCAGGTGGTGACAATTGAAACCATCGATGCCTCTATAACAGGGCAGGATCTGCAGGAAAAGATCCGGAACTTCATCATCCAGGAGTATCAGAACAACGATGCCGAATTTATATTACTGGGAGGGGATGTGGAACATGTGCCTTACCGTGGTTTTTACTGCAAGGTAATATCTTCCTCCATTTATGAAGATTATGGAATCCCTGCCGACCTCTATTACTCAGCTCTGGATGGAACCTGGGATAATAACGGAAATGGTATCTGGGGGGAACCGGATGAGGATGACCTGCTTCCTGATATCGCTGTAGCCAGGTTCCCGTTCAGCACTCATCAGGAATTGGAAAACATGATCTATAAAACGATCTCCTACCAGACCGATCCGGTGCTTGGAGAATTGCAACAACCATTTATGGTTGCAGAGCACCTCTATGACAATCCAATGACATTTGGAGGCCCATACCTGGATCTGTTGATCGACGATCAAACTGCAAATGGCTATTTCACTCATGGAATCCCCTCTGCTGAGAATACCATTACCAAGCTTTATGATACATTGATCAGTCCGCCAAATAATATTTACTCCTGGAATGTGACTACGTTACTGAACGAGATTAACCTGGGAAAATCGTTTATTCATCATGTCGGGCATTCCAATGTAGGGTATATGATGCGACTCTACCTTTGGGACATCACTAACCAGAATTTTTCCCAGGTTAACGGCGTTGATCACAATTATACCCTGATGTATACGCACGGATGCCTGTGCGGTGCTTTCGATGAAAATGACTGTATTGCTGAAAAAGCCGTAACCATAGAGAACTGGTTGGCCGGAGGTGCATTTAACTCCCGGTATGGCTGGTTCAACGAAGGACAAACCGAAGGGCCATCAGCTCATATTCACAGAGAGTTTATCAGTGCCCTTTACAACGATACGATTTCCTTCGAGCGGATCGGACAGACCCATATGATGTCGAAAATAGCAACCGCTCCATGGGTGACAGCGCCCGGTCAGTGGGAAGAAGGAGCACTGCGCTGGTGCTTCTATGCCTGTAATATTTTCGGGGATCCTGCCATGGAGATCTGGACGGATGAACCTACGGTTGGAGTTCCTGAAGCAAATCTAACCTCTACCATTCAACTCTATCCAAACCCAGCTAAAGAGTATGTTACAGTAATTAGCCAGATTGAACTTCCGGGGAATTTGGAGATCACCCTTTCAACGTTGCTGGGTCAAACTATGCTAAACCGGGTTTACCAACATCAACCAGCAGGTTCACATACATATCAGGTTAATTTATCCGGTATAAGACCAGGAATCTATCTGTTAAGCGTTGAATCTACTGGATTGCTTCAAACCCTGAAACTAATTGTCAGAAAATAAGTTAGCCGGATTATTTTTTTATCTTTGTGAATCCTAAAAACCAAATATTTGAAACCAATCAAACCTTACGTCATGAAAAAAATTACACTCTTATTCTCGCTGATCTGTTTTATGCTCTTCAGTATTCATGCTCAGCAGTTTAACTACAACGACTCCTGGGGAAATGCAGGTTTTAACCTGGTAGCATCAGAATCTTCATCCATTGAGGTTGTCTATTCTGTTCCCACATTTTCCCTGGTTGACAGGGTGGTCAATGGTGAAGTTATGAAAAATATCATGCTTCCCGGAAACTTCCTGTTCAATGAAGAAGGTGCTCCCAACATTCCTGCAACAGGACGTTATATAGCTATCCCACAGGGCTCAACACCTACTATCCGGATCATCAACCAGCGGATTGAAGTGATCCATAATGTAGACATCTTGCCGGCACCGATTATTCCCCTGCAAACTGATGATAATCCCTTGCAGTACATTAAAAACATGGATATCTATGGGAAAGATGCCTTGTATCCGGCATCACCGGTAATCATCTCAGAAGTAACCCAGATCCGTGGTACCGATGTAGTTATCATGAGTGTTACTCCATTCCAGTATAACCCGGTGACCAAAGATCTGATTGTTTATCATGATCTAAAGATCGCCCTTGACTGTGAAGGCGGAACGGGAGAATATGGCAACGACAGGCTACGTAGTCCTTATTGGGACGGTATGATGTCAGACCTCATTTTGAACTATTCAATCCTCCCAAAAATTGATTACAAAATCCGGATGAATGAGTACCTGCAAAGCTTTCCGGAAAATGATGAATGTGAATACATCATCATTACTCCAACAGGAGATGATTTTATCAGTTGGGCAGATTCTATTGCTAAATTCCGTAACGAACAGGGAATCTTAACCAAGGTCTTTACGGTTGATGATGTTGGAGGAAACTCCACTTCTGCTATTGAAGGTTTCATCAACAATGCATACAACACCTGGAATCCGGCTCCAGCTGCCTGTTTGCTGCTGGGTGACTACGGTACCAACGGGGCTATCAACGTGCTTGCGCCCATCTACAATAACTATTGTGCTTCTGACAACATTTATGCAGATGTCAATAACGACATGATGCCTGATGTGATCTTTGCCCGTATGACAGCTAACAACAACACACAATTAACCACTTTCATCACAAAATTTTTCGACTATGAGAGATATCCGCCAACAGATGCAGACTTTTACAACAACCCGATCACTGCATTAGGATGGCAAACCGAACGTTGGTTCCAAATCTGTTCAGAAGTTGTTGGCGGATACTTTAAACACGCGAAAGGCCGTGATCCGACACGTATAAATGCTATTTATCAAGGCACTCCGGGCACCATATGGTCAACAGCACCCAATACAGCCACAGTTGTCAATTACTTCGGACCAAACGGACTGGGGTATATTCCTGCTACACCTGCAGAACTTGGTGGTTGGACTGGCGGCAATTCTACCATGATCACCAACGCGATCAACGACGGTGCTTTCATCATCCAGCACAGGGATCATGGCAATACAACGCTTTGGGGTGAGCCTGCTTACAACAACAATAATATCAACCAGCTAAACAATGATAAACTCATTCATGTATTCTCCATCAACTGCCTGACCGGAAAATACAACTGGGGAGGCGAATGTTTCGCAGAAAAGTTCCATCGTCACACCAAGAATGGAAACAACGCAGGTTGTTTAAGCCTCACGGGTGCATCTGAAACATCCTATTCATTTGTGAACGACACCTATGTATGGGGTATGATTGATAACATGTGGCCTGAGTTTATGCCGGAAGAGACGTCAGAAGTGGATCACCGGGGAATCTATCCGGCTTTTGGAAACGCAGGTGGAAAATATTTCCTCAGGCAATCCAACTGGCCTTACAACGCACAAAGTAAGGCTGTTACCTACAACCTCTTCCACCACCACGGAGATGCTTTCTCCTGCCTGTATGACACAGTACCTGAAAATCTGGATGTCTCTCATGAAACCACCATTCCTTACGGAAGCACTACGTTCACTATTACAGCAACAGATAGCAGCTTCATCGCACTTTCTGTCGAAGGCGAACTGCTGGTAACAGCGTACGGAGAAGGGACTACTCCGGTTGATATAACGATTCCTCTTCTTCCTGAGGGGACCATTATAAAAATTGTTGTAACCAAAAAGAACTGTTTCCGCTATGAAGCTTTTTCTCTTGTCGTTCCCGATGCACTTAGCGCTAACTTCACGGCTAGTAGTACTTCAATTTGTGTCGAAAACCTTGTAGATTTCAGCGACCTTTCCGGTGGAAATCCTACCGCATGGGAGTGGACCTTTGAAGGTGGCACACCGGGAACATCAACTGAGCAGAACCCTACCGATATTGCATACGATATTGCCGGAGATTACGCTGTTTCGTTGACAGTAACCAAAGAAGGAGAAACCTCAACTGAGACGAAACCTAATTATATTCAGGTATATAATACACCGACAGCAGACTTTACTGAAAGCCCGTTGTGTAAAAATCTCCCGGTTGAATTCACCGATATGTCAACCCCGAATGGTGGTACCATTACCAGCTGGTACTGGAATTTTGGTGACCCGGGCACCGGCACCTATGACACCTCTACACTGCAGAATCCGTCTCACATCTATCTTTCAACCGGACCCTTCACTGTCACACTGATTGTGACCAACGATGGAATCTGTGCCAATACATACGTCAAAGAAATTACCATCGGACATACACCCGAGCAAGCTGCAACGCCAGAAGGTGATGCCACCATCTGCCAGGGTTCAATGGGCAATCTCTTTACTACCTCCGGAGCTCCCAATGCTACCTCTTATGCATGGGTAATCGATCCTGCCGATGCTGGAATTATTACCGGAACCGGAACAGAGATCACACTCGATGTCTCTGAATCTTTTAACGGTGCTGCAACACTTCGTGTACGAGGCGTCAACGATTGTGGTGAAGGGGGAATCTCATATGCTCTTGATCTGGACGTGCTTCCAGCACTTCCTGCACCAGGTGCAGCCCCTGACGGTCCTTCGGTGGTTGACCTGAAAGATGGCCTGACTACTGAATACACAACATTGCCCGTAACTGGATCTATCGGATACGCCTGGATGTTGGCACCGGAAGATGCCGGTTCTATTGCTCCTACTTCACCCGATGGAACTACAGCAACAGTTACCTGGAAAGCTGACTTCAGGGGAGATGCTGAGATCAAGGCTGCGGGTGTTTCTGATGAGTGCACCGGCCTTTATTCTCCAGTAAAAATAGTGAACGTTAAGAACACACTTGGCATCAGTGAGATGAACGCATATAACATCTCTGTTTACCCGAATCCAAACAGTGGTAAGTTCAGCCTTGTTCTGAATACAGGTGATCAAACCAACATAAATATCAGGATTTACAATGTTCTTGGATCT
>JACNKI010000220.1 GCA_014382125.1 Bacteroidota bacterium
CCCAGCCAGGCTCACCGGCTTTTTCAAGCACAAACCAGAGGGCAACGATCTCCAGAACCAGGATAGAGAATCCAAAGATCATAATTGGAATCATAGCGGCTATGCTCAAAGCAATCCATGCAGAATCTTCCATAACGCTTAAGGTTTAAAGTTTATCAAAAATACAGGTTTATTGCACACTATTGCACATTATTGCGCATGATTGCGCATTATTGCACATTATTGCCATTAATTTTCCTCGTCTCTCGACCCTCATCCCTCGACCCTCATCGCTCGACCCTCATCCCTCGACCCTCATCCCTTAACCCTGATCCCTACTCCAAACTTCCAACGAATGCCTCTACCTCCTCCAGGATCTCACACGATTTTACCAGATCCTTCATCTTATTGTGATCGGGATAGAGGGGGCGGTCTATATCCAGGAATTTTACATGCCTCCGAACTACCTTTTTTGCTTTGGTGGTACCCGCTCCGAAAGTATACTCCCTGAAATCGAGTGCCTGGGCCGCGGCCATGAATTCAATCCCAAGAATCCCGTAAGCGTTGTCGAGAATCTGGAAATTCTTCAGAGCAGTATTCATACCCATCGAAACAAAATCTTCCTGATCGGCGGCAGCGGGGATTGATTGAATGGAGGCTGGGGTAGAGAGGATTCGTTGCTCTACGATCTGCATATCGGCAGTATACTGACTGAGCATCAGTCCGCTAAACATACCGGCTCCCTTAGTCAGAAATGCAGGCAGCCCAACACTCAAGGCCGGATTGTTCAGCCGGTTCATCCGGCGCTCCGACATCACACTCACCATAGTAACCACAGCTCCTGCCATATCCATCGGTACCGAAACCGGTGATCCCTGAAAATTGGCTCCAGAGAGTTGCATGTCTTCATCCGGGAAGAACACCGGATTGTCTCCCACACCGTTCAGCTCAATCTCAACCTGCGAACGGGCATAAGCCAGTGCATCGTGAGCAGCTCCGATCACCTGTGGAGTGGAGCGCATTGAGTAGGCATCCTGTACCTTGCATTTGATCTTACCTTCAAAAAGATCGCCACCGGTAACACATTTCAAAATAGAGGCAGCACTGCGAATAGCGCCTTTGAACCCTCTTATTTCATGTAGTCTTGGATTGTAAGGCCTCATGTTTGCCTTCATCGCTTCAAGCGACATGGAAGCAGCGATCTCTGCCTGTTTTAGCCACCTGTTCGTATCGTAAATAAAGATAGCGCTCATGGCTGTCAGAACATTCGATCCGTTAATGGTTGCCAGGCCATCACGGGCTTGTAAACCCGGAACCGGAATCCCGGCCCTGTCGAGAGCCTCTTTGCCTGGCAGGAACTCGCCTTTGTAGAATGCGTGGCCTTCACCCATCATCAGCAATGCGATTTGCGACATCGGAGCGAGATCCCCGCAGGCACCAACAGAGCCTTTGACACAAACATATGGTGTCACACCCTTGTTGAGCATATCGACCAGCGTTTGCGTAATCTCCAGACGGCTCCCTGAGTTTCCATGAGCATGCACATTGATCCGGCCAAGCATTGCTCCACGAACCCATTCGATTGGCATCGCATCACCCATACCGGCAGCGTGATTGTAAACCAGATATTTCTGAAAATCTTTGACCTGGTCGTCGTTAAGAACCACTTCGGAAAACTCTCCGATACCTGTATTGACACCGTACATGATCTCGCCTGCATCAATCTTCTTTTCGAGCATAGCACGGCATTTATGAATCCGCTCAACCGCTTCGGGATGAAGTTCTACTTTCTCGTTGTGCCGGGCTACGTTAACCACATCTTCGATGGTCAGACCCGAACCTTTGATAACAAAAGTCATACGTTTTTTTTATCGCAGTTGATCAGTTAGATTGATTGTAGGAATCGTTTCTTGTTCACCGGTTTCCATGTTCTTTAACGTAACTTTTCCGGCTGCCATTTCATCTTTCCCTGCCAGCACCACAAAAGGAATCTGCTTCCGGTTGGCATAATCAAGTTGTTTCTTCAGTTTGACAGCTTCAGGATAGATCTCTGCAGGTATCCCTGCCTCCCGGATTGAAGAGATCAGCTTCAGGCAAAAGCGCTCCTCTTCAAACCCAAAATTCACAAAGAGAACACGGGTGGTTGATTGAAGCGTTTCCGGAAAGAGCTTCAGGTTCATCATCACATCATAAATCCGGTCGGCTCCGAATGAGATGCCGACACCGGAAAAACCAGGCAATCCAAATACTCCGGTCAGATCATCATACCTACCCCCGGCACAAAGACTTCCTATATCGGTATCGAGAGCCATGATCTCAATGATGGTTCCGGTGTAGTAATTCAATCCACGGGCCAGCCTCGCATCGAACTCAAATTTATTCTTGATGTTCAGCTCTTTGAGACATTTCATTACAGTGCAAATCTCTTCAATGCCTTGCTTCCCAACTTCAGAATGACTGAAGAACTCCTCCAGGAACTGTTTTTTCTCTTTAATCTTACCCTGTAGTTCAAGGACAGGTTGGAGTTTTGTGATGGCAGTTTTCGAGAGACCTCTGCTGGCCAGTTCAGCATTGACTTTCTCAAGACCAACTTTCTCCAGTTTATCAATGGCCATGGTAATATCGGTAAGTTTATCAGCAGCTCCAATGGATTCAGCAATTCCAGACAAGATCTTCCGGTGGTTCAGGTTGATGACAACAGGTACCTTCAACCGGCAAAATACATCATCGATGATCTGCACCAGTTCCACTTCATTTAGCAACGAATTGCTTCCGATCACATCCACGTCACACTGTGAAAACTCGCGGTATCTTCCTTTCTGCGGACGGTCGGCCCGCCAGACAGGCTGGATCTGATACCGTTTAAACGGAAAAGAAAGTTCATGTTGATGTTGTACCACAAAGCGGGCTAACGGAACGGTGAGGTCGTAGCGAAGTCCTTTTTCTGCAATCTGTTGGGTAAGATCGTGAATTGTGAATTGTGAATCGTGAATCGTGACAGGTGACAGGTGACTGGTATTTTTTAAGTAATTGCCCGAATTCAAAATCTTAAAAAGCAACCTGTCACCCTCTTCCCCGTATTTTCCCAGCAGCGTGGAGAGGTTCTCCATTGCCGGTGTCTCGATCGGTTGATAACCATATAGCTCAAAAACAGATCGTACAGTATCGAAGATGTAATTTCTTCGGACCATCTCCCCGGGAGGAAAGTCCCGGGTGCCTTTGGGGATGGAAGGTTTCTGAACAGTCATGCTTGAGATTTTGGACAAAGATAATGAATTAGGCTCAAGGTTCAAGGCTCAAGGTTCAAGTATCCGGTTATCCAGAATCGAGCAACGAGCATCAAGGTGCTTGTATCCCAAGTTGCTGGAATATTTCCTGAATGTATAAAGTGGTTTCAGCTGTACCTTCCTTCGGCGCCCAGGAAGCGAAGTTTTTGTCGTCGATTGGAGAGTAGGGGCCATCTTTTACTTCGTAAACAATAGTACCTGGTTCCAGTGCGGAGATAGCATGATAGATCCGTTCGGGGATCTCAGCGCCGAAGGAGCCTTGTTTGGGGTCAACGATCATGTGGTTGGCTATCTCTCCATGGTTGTCAAATTCCACCACCAGCAAACGTCCGCGGAGTACAGTGAAGACTTCCCGTTTATCCGGATCTTCGTGTTTGTGCGGCTGGATATAACTATATGGTTCAATAGCATTCAACAGCCGTTGAAGTCGGTCGGAATATTCTTTGTGAAAGTTGTAGTTCATTCGTCCCCGGGGAGATTCTTTCGCCTGTTGGCTGACATGGTCCAGGAGTGATTTATCGATTCGGATCATCTTAAATAAGTCATTAATGTCATTAGGGTCATTAGGGGAAATGATAGCTGGATAACTACTTCCCTGCTATCAGCGCCTCTATTTTTGCGGTTTCTGTTTCCCAGGAGTAGTTTTTAAGAACAAATTGGAGCCCTTTTTCACCAATGGAGGCAGCAGAATCTTTGTCTTTCAGCAAGGTGAGGATATGATGTGCATACTCCTGCGGTGTTTCTCCTACAAGGATCTCCTCTCCAGGTTTGGCATTCAGGGCCTGATTGGCCAGGGATGATGTGATACAGGGAATCTTCATCGCCATCGCTTCCAGGAGTTTATTTTGAAGTCCGGTTCCGAGCTGCATAGGCGCGATAAAGATCTTTGCCTGGGCGTAAGCTTCACGCATGTCGGGGACCCATCCGCTTACTTCAACATGCGGTGATCGTAAAACCATCACACGCATAGTAGGGCTCGTGCCGGCGATAAGAACTCTCAGATGGGGTCTCTTTTCGAGTACCAGTGGAAGAATCTTATTGACAAGGAATTCAGCTGCGTCGATGTTGGGAGGATACCCCATGTTGCCAGTGAAGACCAGGTCGTACTCTTTCTCCCGTGTTAAGGGATGGAAAAAATCGGTGTCGACACCGTTAGCAACCACTACGATTTTCTCTTTTTCCGGATGTGGAATGAGGTCGCGATCGGGATAGGAGATGATGATCTTATTATTGAACTGATCAAATGCCATCCGCTCATAATCCATTAGTCGTTGAGACTCAAGTTTAAGGAAGGGACGCATGAAAACAGAAGATGTCGCCAGCCGGCGTTCCACTCCAACGGAGAAGACATCCTGGTAGTCAAGGGTCTTGTCGATTGGTAAATCTTTAACGTATTCCGCCATCCGGATCAACTGGCAGAAGATATGATCAGGCTGATACTTTTTGATCAGGGAGTGGATGATCTTTTGGGTAGAGTTATTATAATAATATCCTACCTGAAGAGGTTTGCCGGTGAATAAAGCTCTTATGATATTACTGATGATGGTCGGTTTCGAGATCGGAATGATGTGTACCGCTGAAGCGTAT
The DNA here is from genome assembly GCA_014382125.1 of Bacteroidota bacterium. Classification (GTDB taxonomy): domain Bacteria; phylum Bacteroidota; class Bacteroidia; order Bacteroidales; family FEN-979; genus QYOJ01. The sequence continues at coordinate 4,854 of JACNKI010000220.1, forward strand.
TTACTCAATACCGGGATGGCATCATCATGCAAGACACCTTCGTTGAGTGCGCATATGATGATTTCATGGTGTTTCGAAAGGTGTGTGATTTGGTGGAATGCCCTTAGTTTATCACCTTTCTCAGTAGGATAAGGAACTCGTGCTAATAGAAAAAATAGTTTCATGAAGGTCGCTTCAACCCGACAAAAATAACAAAAACCGGATTATCCTGTTAGTTGTTGATAAAAAGTGACCAGTTCACGGATAATCCGGCGCCGGTCGTATGAAGTTTCGATCAGTTGTCTGGCCTCTCTCCCCAGTTTCCCGGTTCGCTTTTCATCTGTGATACACAATGATATCAGGTCGACAAATTCACATACGGCATTGGCGATCAGAATATTTTTCCCGTTTGTATAATCAATACCTTCTGCTCCGATATGAGTGGAAACAACTGCTCTCCCGGCTGCCATCCCTTCAATGATCTTTATCCGGATACCGCTACCTGAGAAAAGAGGGACAATCATTATATGATGGGAATCCATGAACTCCCTGGCATCTTCAACCTCTCCAACTACTACCACCCCTGGAATGTTCATCCGTAGCATCCAGGGAGGCATCTCCCGTCCGGCCAGGTAGAATCTCAGATCGGGAAATTCGTTGCGCAGATCAGGCCATACATTGTGCAGAAACCACTTGATCCCTTCTGCATTCGGGATCCAGTTCATCGCTCCTATGGAGAACAGACTGATTGCTCCCGAATATGGTTCAGGAACGGAGTAATTGTTGAGATCAATACCGAAAGGAATAGAGATAATGTTCGTGAGAGGTGAGAGGTGAGAGGTGAGACGTGAATTTTCGTTTTTCGTTATATTTTCTTGAACCTTGAATCTTGAATCTTGAACCTTGAGTCTTGAGTCTTGAGTCTGGAATCTTCTGAAGTAATCAGCGTCCTTCTCCGTAATCGCGGCTATTCCATCCACCTGTTTGACCACTTGATGTTCGTAACTTCTGAGTGTTTTGGCCAGATGCCGGATGTACCATCTTTTCAACGGATTCTGTGTAGTTTCAGCCACCCGCGACCAGATCCGGTGTTCAATGTTGTGCGCACGCAAGACCACCTTTGCCCCGGAGTATTCCCTGACGGTTTCCATATAGGGAGCGACAAAGAGTGTCTCGAATTGAACCACGTCATAGTCATCAGCTTGCAGGATCCCGATCAGCCTTTTTCTCATCGCTTTGGAAATGAATCTCTCCACATGGTATGATCTTCCAGTGAAGAGGTTCAGGAATGCAGGCAGAGGCTTGATCCGAAGATCCACATCAATTAACTCGATCCCTGTTTTCTCTTTGTATTCCTGTGGGATCTCTTCCGGGCTGATGTTGTATTTAAAGGAGTTGACAGCAAGCACTTTCACTTTGTGTCCTTCATTGATCAATCCCTCAATGATCATATTCATGGCAATAGGTCCACCCTCTTTCGGAGGCCAGGGGGATTTGTTGCTGATGATCAAAATGTTCATATTTGCTGTTTCGTTGGGATCCGGAGGAATTTACGTATCAGTTTTATCCAGGTATCAACATCAAACAAAGAGGCATCGATAGTGGCTTTGTAGGTAAGAAAGATCCCTATCGGGAGCAATATCAAAGGGGCAATCCACATGCCCTGCCATGCGGGAAGAACACCTTCGGCAGTATATTTTTCGCCGGTAAAAGAGACAATCCAGAAGAGTACAAAAAATATCGTAGCCACCACGGCCGGCATCCCCAATCCCCCCTTGCGGATGATGGCCCCAAGGGGAGCCCCGATAAAAAAAAGCAGAAAGCAGGCGATGGAGAATGTGAACTTTTTTTGCATGACGATCTCGTGCTTGTGCAGCAACTTTGATTTGCTATAGATATTCCTGTCATGCAAGATGATCTTCTCCTTCATTAATTTCGATGATGCTTTGGCTGCCTGAGTGATAGAGTACCAGTCTTTGCGATCGAAATTCAACAGAAGAGCATGTTGAAAACTGTCCAACGCATTGGGGTTAAGAATCGTTGAGGTATCAAGCCGTGAGTAAAAAGTATAATTGGTATGTGAGGTTCTGTGGTAGGTGTCTCTGTGTCTCTCTACCTCCTTCTTTATCGAATCGATTGAGAATTGCAGCTTCCGGATGTTCTGCATTTCATAATTCTTGGTAAAGAGGGCCTCATCAGTACGTGTTAGCTTAAAAGCGGAGAGGTCGAATAGTTGATTCTGCTCCCGGAATTTTGTACGTTGAAAGGGCCGGGTCACTTCATGGTATCGCATGTTGATGCGCTCTTCGTAATTCATTCCGTTATAGAGATGAAAGACAAGGTATCGTTTGTCGGGCGACAGTTCCATCTTTCCCCACTCGGCAGTTGTAACTGAAATATTCCCGCGACGTTTTGTGTGGTCGTAGATCATAACATCCCGGATGGTATTCCCATCCTTCTCCTTTTTTCCAACCCGGATCACGTATCCTTCAATGCCATCGTAGAAGACACCGTTTTTCAGGTTAAAAGCCAGCTTTTTCGACCTTACATCGTAGAGCAGGGAAAGAAACTTCAGGTTTGCTTCAGGGAGGATAACATTGGAAAAATAGAATGCCAGCCCGCTTATCAATATAGATACAATGATCAAAGGAGCCATGACCCTCCGCAGGGAGATCCCGGCAGCTTTCATGGAAACCAGTTCGTAATGCTCACCCAGGTTGCCAAATGTCATCAGTGACGAAAGAAGGATGGCCAGAGGCAGGGCAAGAGGAACAAAGGTAGATGAGGCGTAAAAGAGCAGCTTAAATATAATATACCACTCCAGCCCTTTCCCAACCAGGTCGTCGACGTATTTCCACAGGAACTGCATCAACAGGATGAAAAGAGCAATAAAGAAAGTAAGGATAAGAGGTCCCAGGTAGGACTTCAGGATGAACCAGTCCAGTTTTTTCATCAACAATGGGGAATTCTATACAAAGATAACGATTGTTAAATTAGTGATCATTCATAAAATTGAAACGACATAAGAAAGCGTTTATTTGGAGCAACCTGTTAAATGAACCTAAACACGCGGATTAGTTTAGATTCTCTTTCTGCAAGATCAATGCCTATTCCGGAAAAACTGAGGCTATTAAAACAAAAACCAGCAAACAAAAGAAAATTGGTAAATTGCAGGGCTTTTTTATTCATTTAAATTTAAAAACCAGATCACATGAATTATTTCACATTATTTGCAGGAATTATCGCTTTGATAGCGGTAATTGGACATTTTGCAATGGGTAAAAAAATGTACCTGACGCCGGTCTTGAAATCAGATATTGATGAAGTCCCTAAAAAAGTAGTGGAAAGCTTATTTCATTATATGTCAGCGTTTATGATCATTACAACATTTTTCCTGATTTGGTCTTCGTTTGGCATGTGCAGGTTGTTTGAGCACACAAATGAAGTAGCATTATTTATCGGAATCATATATGGTGGATTTGCAATCACCCAGTTTATTATTGCACTTATTTCTTCAATAAAAATGGGACCTCTAAAAATGTTCCAGTGGATATTCTGGATGGCTATATCCGTGCTTTCAATTCTAGGGGGAGTGTTGACTAGTTAGCCATTCCTTCTATGTTCTTACTTGGGTATTATGTAGTGAATTCCTGCATCCGGGCCAAGCGGTATACCCAAAACCAACCAGGCCACCAGCAGCAAAATCCATAAGATCAGGAAAGCAATGGCATAGGGAACCATCGTAGCAATAATGGTTCCGATACCTGCTTTTGGATCATATTTCTGGATAAAAGCAATGATCAGTGCAAAGAAACTCATCATCGGAGAGATCACATTGGTCACACTATCGCCGATACGAT
>JACNKI010000184.1 GCA_014382125.1 Bacteroidota bacterium
TATGAAAACAGGATCCTGAACAAAGAGGATTTCAACGATGATAAAAAGGATGCAGGCGATATTGGTAGCGGCCACACCGTCACAGCGCTGTATGAGATTGTACTTGCCGGTTCCAATGAGGATTTCACCAATGTGGACCCATTAGAGTACCAACAGGTAAAATTATTAGGAGGAACTAACCTGATGACCGTTAAACTTCGATATAAGGAGCCTGCCGATTCGGTCAGCAAGCTGATTATTCATCGTGTAAAGGAGCGAGACATCACCCGGCTAATGGCCAGCAATAACCTGATATTTGCCTCTGCGGTCGCAGAATTCGGGATGTTACTGAGAGATTCAGAATTAAAGGGAAATGCCAGTTATGACCACACCCTGGCGATGGCGAAAGAGGGAACTGGAAAAGATCCGTTTGGATACCGGAGAGATTTCATCAGACTGGTTGAGGTAGCACAATTGTTAAGCAAGTGATGCAATCATTTTTATAAAATGTTATCTTTGAATGAGATATTCACAAATTCCAAGAGGTGTGATTCTTGATCCATGAAACCAATGAATAAGGCTCTAACTTCATTAATAATTTATTAATATTTCAGTAATATTAGTGTAACGTTCAGTTATTGTGATTACCTAATTTTGCGTCAATATAAAACTAGTAGAAATGAGACAAACGCTACAAACCATCTTTGTGTTATCCCTGATAGTATGCGTTTTAATTACACTCTTTCCGGGGAAAATCTTTGCCCAGGGGAAAAACGACACCATAAAGAGAGAAAAGATCTCTTTCCGCAAAAAGGTAGAAGGTTTCGAGGAGCGGTTAGCAGCTGGTGAAGATAAACTGGCAAAAAGAACTAAGATCAGACTCACCGGGTATATTCAGGCCCAGTGGGTGCACTGTGAGAATCCCGCCATCTTTCCGAATAACACATTCATGATTCGCCGGGCACGGTTCAAGGTTAAATACCAACCTGTTGAAGGGGTGATTTTTGTATTGCAGCCCAATTTTTCGACTACGGGCATCGTTATAAGGGATGCCTATGTGGAATTGCACGATCCATGGATCAAGACATTCTCTCTCTGGGCAGGCCAGTTTAACAGGCCAAATTTTGCGATAGAATACTCCTCGAGCGAGCGGGAAGTGCCGGAGAGATCGCGTGTAATCAGGCGGTTATATCCCGGGGAGAGAGGGATTGGCGTCAAACTGGAGGTGACCCCCCCCACGTTTCCGTTAAAGGTCCAACTGGCAGTATTGAATGGCAATGAGTTCAGGGTGATAGATGATATCTACGGAACCAATGTCAACATCTGGTCAGTCGATTTCGACCCTTTCAAAGATATCATGGCCCGTGTGACATATGGCTTTAAATTAGGAAGTTTTGGCAAACTTAACATAGGGGCAAGCGGGTATTTTGGTTGGCAGAAATCTAACTCTACTACTGTTTTGAATAGTGATTATACTCTGGACAAGAATGTAGGGGTTGGAGAGAGTGTTACCCGTCACTGGTTTGGTGCGGAAATGCAGCTTTATATGGATATTCTTGGGGGAATGGAGATAAGAGCGGAATACTTGATGGGTATCAATGGTTATTCAGGCGCCACTGGTAGCTTTTCTGTTGTGGACCCTGCACAGTTCAATCTGAGGAATGATACTCTCACGATAACATCCCTGACAACCAACACCAATGAGGTGATCCCGACCATCCGACGGAATTTCATGGGTGGATATGTTTATTTAATCAAGAGAATAGGGAAGCGTAACCAGTTTGCCTTTCGGTGGGACTTTTACGATCCAAACACGAAGCTTTCAGGAAACCAGATTGGCGTGTCAGGCTATGATGCAAGTACCTCTGACATTCAAACCATCACCACCATTGAGGGGAATAACCCTGTGGTGGTGCTCAACGAGGTGACGAACAATCTAGTGGAGAACTCCCTGAAAAGTGGTAGCGCCGATATCACATACCATACATTCACGTTTGCATGGAATTATTTTTTCACCAAGAACCTTCGGATTCAAATAGCCTATGCGATGCCATTCAATGAAAAGGCAGGAAAAGATGCCAATGGAAATTCAAACCTGGTGAAGGAATATACTGTGAATGACAGACCAGTTTATAATGACTATAGCAGGGTATTTCCACAGAATATATTTACCCTGCGGTTTCAGGCAAAATTTTAATGAATAATCGATTTTCTATTTCTGCAGCCATACACGGAGAAGAGATAGAAACTTCTCAGTCTGGACCGGTTTGGAGAGATAGTCATTGGCTCCAGCCTGGATGCACTTCTCGCGGTCGCCTTTCATCGCTTTTGCCGTTAACGCAATAATCGGCAACGTAGTATAGCGTGAATCTTTGCGAATCTCACGCATGGCTTCATATCCATCCATTTGTGGCATCATATAGACCAATTCAGACCTCATCATCAAAGATACAATGAATATTCAAAAGTAAAAGAAATGTTAACAAAATGAAATTCCATTATTTTTGTAGATTCGTTCCGATTTTCGGGAATCCAGGATAGTTATGGCAACCAATACAAAGAATTACATTCTCTCCATTACAATTATTGGTCTCTTTTTTTTCATCTTCGGATTTGTAACCTGGCTCAACGGGATCTTGATCCCTTATCTGAAGATTGCCTGTAGATTATCAGATTTTCAGGCTCTTTTTGTGGCTTTTGCTTTCTACATTTCCTATACCTTCATGGCATTACCATCGTCGTGGATTTTGAAGAAAACCGGATTTAAAAATGGAATGATGACCGGTTTGTGGGTAATGGCATTAGGTACGTTAATATTCATCCCGGCAGCGATGACCCGTACCTATTCGATCTTTTTACTGGGTTTATTTATATTGGGAACGGGTCTGGCAATCCTGCAAACAGCCTCCAATCCATACATAACCATCCTTGGACCAAGGGAAAGTGCAGCCCGGCGAATCAGCATCATGGGTATCTGCAATAAGCTTGCTGGAGCCATCGCACCTTTGATCCTGGCCTATTTTATCCTGCATGACGGCGATTCCTTACTGACCAGTCTCGAAGGGATGAATCTTGAGGAACAGAACCTGGCACTGGATGACCTGGCCAGACGGGTGATCAATCCGTACCTGGTCATGACAGGTGTGCTCTTTTTGTTGGGACTCTTTATCCGATATGCTCCTTTACCAGAAATCGAATCAGAACAGGACAGGGATACCGATACTAATTATTCCGCTTCGAAGAGCTCAATTTTGCAGTTTCCTCACCTAATCCTGGGTGTGGTCACTATCTTTTTCTATGTAGGCGTAGAGGTGATCGCCGGAGATACCATCATCCGGTATGGAAATGCGATTGGTGTCCCGCTTGAGTCGGCAAAATATTATACTTCGCTGGTGCTTTTGGCGATGATTCTTGGATATATCATTGGGATTATTACCATCCCGAGGCTGATTTCTCAGAAGAGCGCTTTGGCCTGGAGCGGAATCTTTGGAATCATCTTTACAATCATGGCTATCGGTGTGCCAGCTGATGCTAGATTCTCTTTTCAATTCATCGATATGATGACATTTGAAGGGGTGACTCTAAACCTGCCATATAGCGTCCTGTTTATCTCACTGCTGGGCCTGGCGAATGCTCTTGTGTGGCCGGCTGTGTGGCCTCTTGCTATCCACGACCTGGGCAAATTCATAAAAACGGGCTCGGCACTCCTCATTATGGGAATTGCCGGTGGCGCTATTTTACCACTCATTTGGGGATACCTGTCGGATGTTATAGGTCCACAACAAGCTTACTGGCTTGCGGTACCATGCTATATGTTCATTGTTTTTTACGCATGGGAAGGACATAAATTAAGGAACTGGTGAGGTGGCCAACTAGTAAGTAAAATATGAATACGAAATAAAATTTTTTAGGCTTTGAATCTTGAGCTTTGAACCTTGAACCTGAAAAATATATGAAACCAACATTATTGATATTAGCTGCCGGCATGGGACATCGTTATGGTGGACTGAAACAGCTTGATGGCATTGGACCCAACGGAGAGACAATTATCGATTATTCTGTCTATGATGCGATCCGTACAGGATTTGGGAAGATCGTTTTCGTGATCAAAGAGAGCATCGAGAAAGAGTTCCGGGAGTTGGTTATCGGGAAACTGAAATCCCATATCGACATTGATTTTGTCCTCCAGGAGATCGGGAATGTTCCGGAAGGAGTATCAGTTACTGCAGATCGAACCAAACCCTGGGGAACGGCCCATGCGATTATGATGGCAGCAGGTAAAATCGATGGTCCCTTTGCGGTAATCAATGCAGATGATTTCTATGGCCGGGGAGCTTATCAGGTTCTGGCAAACTATTATCGGGAATGGACACCGCATCGGGAAAATGACTACGCTATGGTGGCATATGAAATTGGAAAGACACTCTCCGATCATGGATTCGTCTCCCGGGGTATTTGTCAGACCAATCCTTCTTTGTTACTGGAAGATGTGGTGGAACGGACCCATATAGGGCGTAATCCGTCAGGTATCTTCTATCAGGATGAAACAGGAAAAGAGATAGCGCTGCCTGAACAGACGGTGGTCTCAATGAACTTCTGGGGTTTTACACCCTCCTTTTTCGACTATCTTCAGCAGGGTTTTACAGCTTTCATTCAGGCCCACGCAGGTGATTCCGGAGCAGAGTATTATATTCCAACGGCCGTTAACGAATTGATCAAGAAGAGAGAGGTAACCGTGCGTGTATTATCCTGTAACGAGAAATGGTATGGCATGACATATATGGAAGACAAGGAGATCGTTGTAGCCGGTATCCGAAAATTAATAGAAAAAGGTGAATATCCTGAAAAATTATGGCGGTAATTTTACGTTACCAAAGAGTAAGTGTATATTTGTACAAGATAAAGCAAGGCATATGAAACGAAATCACATATCCGGCACCATCCTGATTATTATTTTCCTGGTGGCAGCATCCTCATTCAGTGGACAGGCACAGATGGTTAATGAGGTAGCCAAGAAAAGGGTAACTATCGGTGTAGGGATGTTTAACGACATCTGGTTTGATATCCCGGCAGGGATTAAAACCCGGACGATCAATCAGGGATTCCAGGCATTTGCTATGTATAACGTTCCATTCGGGAAAAGTAATTTTGGCTTCGCGATCGGACTTGGCTTCAGAGCAAATAATTTATACGGTAATTTTCTGGTTAAAGATACTTCCAATGTCACCTATTTTGATCGGATCCCGGATTCCATTAACTACAAACGCAGCAAACTGGCCATGCCCTGGCTGGAATTGCCTATTGAATTCAAATTTAAATCGAAATCAAAAATTGCTGTCGGAATTGGATTTAAGATTGCTTACCTGCTTCCGGCTCATACGAAATTTGTAGGGGATAACTACATTGACGGCACCACCGAAAAATTAAGAGTGAAGTTCCGTGAAGTGAAAAACCTGGAGCAATTCAGTTACGGACCTACCTTCCGAATAGGATATCGCTGGTTCCAGATCAATGCCTATTATTCCATTTCCAAACTTTTCACGAAAGGGAATGGACCGCAAATGTATCCACTTACTATCGGTTTTTTGTTAATGCCTTTCTAGAGCAGGAGACAGGTAAGACATATCACAACGGCGCCCATCAGCCATCCGGAGTAGATCTCTGCAGGCTGGTGGGCGTTTAGCTTCAGACGGGCTGATCCTACCATGCCGGAGATAATGACCGAGATGATCAGAAGGAACAAACCTGCTCCACCTGAGATGACAGTCATGCTCAGGAATAGTCCGGATGCCGCGCCCAGGGCAGTCATATGAAGGCTAATCCGGAAGAAGAACATAGTGATCAGGCTGATGATAGCAATCACACTGGCACCCAACAGGAAGATTTGAAAACAAACCGGGAGGTAAAGCTGTTTCATCAGATAGAACGTCAGGTAGTAGAAAATAGCGATCGTGATAAGTGGAAAGATCCGCTCTTGCCGTTGAGGCAGGTAAAGGGAAGAGATCAGCTTGATCCGGTACATGATAAAGATGACAAGAAGCGGGAAGATAAAGGTTGTCACCAATACCGTGCCAATAATAAATAAATTCAATTGCCATGTAAGCAGGACGGTATACATCCTGTCGAGGTTAAGAAGTGTTAGCAGGATATAGGTCGGGATCAGAAGGGGATGAAAAAGAAACGATAAAGATCGGGCGATTCGATCATCCATGAAATAGAGCGGTTTTTACAATTCAACACGAAGTCGGGCAGCCGGAATATTGAGTTGTTTACGATATTTTGAGATTGTCCGGCGAGCGATGTTATAGCCTTTACCTTTAAGTAAGTCTACAAGCTGGTCATCAGTAAAAGGAGAGGATTTATCCTCATCTGCAATCACATCCTGCAGGCCCTTTTTGATCTCCCGCGTAGAGACCTCTTCTCCGCGTACATTTTGCATCGATTCGGAAAAGAAGCTTTTCAGCAGAAAGGTGCCGAAAGGAGTTTGCACATATTTGCTGTTAGCAACCCGTGAGATGGTGGATATATCCAGGTTTACCACCTCGGCAATATCTTTGAGGATCATCGGACGCAGCTTGGTTTCATCGCCTGTGAGAAAATATTCATGCTGGTACTCCATGATCGCACTCATTGTCGTGAATAATGTCTCCTGCCGTTGTTTGATGGCTTCAATAAAACCACGCGCTGAATCAAGTTTTTGTTTGATGAAAGAGATAGCTGCCTTCTCGGTGCTGGTCGCCCGGTTTCTCTTCTTTACATAATCCTGGAGCATCTCCTGATATTGCCTGTTTACGATCAGCTCCGGGGCGTTCCTGTTGTTCAGGGTTAGTCCCAGCTTTCCATCAATATTAGTAACGGTGAAGTCGGGGATAATATATTCATTGATCCGTGAAGTTTCAGCAACGTTCCCTCCCGGCTTTGGATTTAGCTTTTGTATCTCATCAATGGCGGCTTTTAACTCATCCTCCTGGATTTTTAACCGAAGAATAAGTTTGTCAAAACGTCGTTTACTGAACTCAGAAAAGTGATTACTAATGATCAAAAGTGCCAGTTTCACCGGCTTTGTCTGGTCAGGGATCCGGTTAAGTTGTAGTAAGAGACACTCTCGCAGGTCTCTGGCACCAATACCGGCCGGATCGAAATCCTGGACAAGTGACACCATCTCGTCAACCTCTTTCTGGCTGGCTTCAATGTTGTGGTTGAATGCCAGATCATCAATCATAGCCTCTGTTTCTCTTCTGAGGTATCCGGATTCATCCAGGTTACCGATGATCGTAGCGGCAATAATAAATTCTTTTTCCGATAACTTGTTCAACCCAAGCTGGGCCAGGAGGAAGTCCTGGAAGCTGATCGTTGAAATGACTGGACTCTCGCGATGATCTTCATCCGGACTGGAGTATGATGTAGTGAGCCTATAGCCCGGGATATCATCGTCCTCCAGGTAATCTTCAATCGTAAATTCGTTGTTCAACTCAGGAATGTCGTCTGCTTCCTCTCTCAATTCATCTTCATCCGAGACAATGGATTCCAGGGTAGGTTCTTCGGAAAATTCATCCATCTCCGTTTCCAACTCAGTCGTCTCATCCAGAGCAGGATTATCTTCAATCTCCTGCTTGATTCGTTGTTCGAACGACAATACAGGTTCCTGCAGCAGGCGCATGACCAGAACCTGTTGAGGGGATAGCTTTTGGAGCAGTTTCTGTTGTAGTTTCTGGTTTAGCATGATTCTGCCTCCAAATATACATTATTTTCTTTCCATAAAACCTTTTCTTACCTCTTTCCATTCTTAGCAGGATTCTGTATTTTCGAAGCCAGATATGAAAAAGCATCTCTTTCTGGTTCTCATTTTCCTCTCCCTCAATGCCTCTCTCTTTTCTCAGGATACAGTTCATACGGCTACCTGGTTTCCAAAAGGGAATCTATTACCTACACTACGCTTGAGTTATAGTGAATGTCAGACATCCGCTTCTGCTTATGGGTATTCGGCTAGTAAAAACTGGCAAAACCGTGCTTTTGGAATATTTTCTGTCGGAACACGCAAAAATGTGATCCGGTGGAGTCACAGTCAAACAATGGCATCAGAATTGGGGTTTGAGTTGGCAGTGTTCACCCAGTTTCTTTTTGAACAGCCGTTTGAACTATTTCTGGTCAACCTGTTTAACCTTGAATTCAAGGCAGGCATTCATTATCAATATAAACTGGATCAGTGGCGTTTCCGTGGCCGGATCTATCACATCTCGGCACACCTGGGTGATGACTATATTTTCCGGTACAACATCGAAGGCTTCATCGACAATCGCCGCATTTATGATGTAGTAGATCTTTCCGCTGTCTGGCTTGAAGAACCCTGGCAGGTTTATGGAACAATTGGATTCATTTTTCATTCGGCATACGAACGGCTGCCAATATTACTGGAGACCGGAGCACAGATTGAAAAATCAATCGCCAGGAAAGAGTGGCTCAGATGGATCGTTGGGATAGATCTTCGTTTTGAACAGGAGCAGGATTTCCGGCCGGGAATCCATCCGGGAGCTGGCATTGGATTGGGCAAAAAAGAGCATTTTCCGGTTACCATCATGATCGATTATTATAACGGTTACATGCCTTATAGCCTTTACGATAAGGTAATG
>JACNKI010000162.1 GCA_014382125.1 Bacteroidota bacterium
GGTAAGAACCATGCGGACACCTTGATCCATCTTTTTTTCCATGACCCGGTATCCTTTGCGACGGGCTTCTTTTTTAACCCTTGCGATGGTATAGGCTTGTTTGAGTATGCCGGCATTAGCACCTATCTTTTGTGTCAAACCGCCAGCATGATAATAGTCCCATACAAGGACGTAATTCCCGCCACGTTTTACAATACCGATTTCATATTCACATTCAGGAACTCGTATGGCATGATCACATTTTCCGATATCTTCAACATTCATATCTTCAGGCAAAGGAGTATCTCCGACCCAGCGCCCATACCATTTGTAACTTTTTTGATTTTCCACAAACTCAAATCCAAGTTTTTGGCAGGCGTCTTTAAGATCATCCAAAGAATGTATCACCAGTTCGATTTTGCTGATATGACTCATAGGATTTATCCTTTCAAAAGATTATGTTTTTAAATATCGTAATTTGCGCTGATCTTCCGGTTCATCATCTTTGGTGTTGGCGATCCTTGCTCTGGTTTTGGCCCACTCTTTTAAAGACTGCACATCTTCTTTCATGGTGCGTGATAAGGGAATCAGAGCGTCTAAAGCTTCTTCGAGTCCATCAAACAGAGAATCTTTGGCTAATTGTTCGATTTCAGCGCCGGTATAGCCATTTAGTTTGTCGGCATACCCTTCTGGAATTTCAGATCCCCACTTGCGGTTCATGATATTGATGATATCGATTCTTTCTGATCTGGAAGGCAGATCCACAAAGAAGGTTGCATCAAAGCGCCGGATTAATTCCGGGGGAAGCTTGCTGATGTCATTTGCGGTTGCCATGATAAATACCGATGATGTGGTCTCTTGCATCCAGGTTAGCAAATGACCGAGCATGGAAGATGTTGTGCCTGCATCGGTTTCACCGCTTGATTTTGAACCGGCCAAAGATTTTTCAATCTCATCACACCACACCACGCAAACCCCGAATGCATCGATGATCTGGGTTGCTTCACGCATGCGCCTTTCAGATTCGCCCACTAAAGAATGTTTTAATGATCCGATATCCAGTCTTATCAGAGGCCACCCTAAAATAGATGCAGTTGCTTTGGATGATAATGACTTTCCGGTTCCGGGAATTCCGACCAAAAGTAACCCTTTGGGATGGGGAAGCTTTTCATTGTCCGGCGAAAATGCTTTAGCTCTGTTTTCGATAAACCCTTTTAAACTTCCCAGACCACCAACATCATTGATATCCGCAGGGCTCCAGAATTCCATTAAGCCTGATTTTCGGATCATCTGACTTTTGGCCTCAGAAATCTCAGTAGTTGAAAAGCAACCCTTTCTGATAAGTGAAAGTGCGAATGCCGTTTCAGCTTCAAACTCAGTCAGACCCATGGCGGCACGGGCAGCATTTTTATCCGGCTCAACACTGGTTTGTTTGCCAAGTTCGGTTTGTAGTGCAAACAGTTCGTTATCGCCAGGCAAAGGCAGATCAATGATATGGAAATATTTTTCAACTTCAGGGGACATTTTGATAACCGGTGATATCATTACCAATGCGCTGCCGGTTGCTTTCCATCTGAAAACACCGTTTTGAATGGATTGAACCACTTCAGGAAAATCCATAAACAAGTGCAGGTTGTGCATCAAAAGGACCGTATCTTGAAACTGATTGAGCCAGTTGATCGCTTCCACCGGATCTTTGATTTCTTCGATGATCTTTTTGCTTTCAAGATCTTTAATTCCCTGAATACAGTCCCAGGCTAAGAATCTCCAGCCTTCACAGGGCAGTAACTGTTCGGCCCGGTAGGGTTCATAAGTCAGTATGCACAGGGTTGGATATCCTGCTTTAAGATAATCTTTTATCATTTTTATTCTCCTGTTTTATTATTGTTAAAAGCGCAATCATCACATCTGGTTTTATCCTTACATCCCTTGCAGACTTTTTCCCGATCCAACATCAATGGCAGATGATCAAAAACCCTTTCAATCGCTTTGGTCATGGGAGTATTCAATGCCCATGCGATTCTTTTAAGCGTGCATGATGATCTGTAACTTAACTCCGGAGTGTACGCCATTTACCAAACCTCCTTCTTTTTCCAGACATGAACATTATCAGGGAGTATTGCGAGAATTGGTTTTACTTGATCTTCTTTAAGTCCTCCGTTTCCGATACCAGGGTAGTTGATGTTAAAGATATTCGTGCGATTATTGATGGCCTTTATGGAGAGCATGGTCATGCTGCATTTGATCAACTCCAGACAGGCCTTTTCGTTGAACCTGCACTTGACCTGGGCAGCTCCGTATTTCCCATTAAAGATCAACCCGTAACGACCTAAATGACCGCAAGTTTCATAGATTACTTTTCCGAATATTCTGTCGATACCGGGCACTTTTAGTTTCAGTTGCCGTGCAGCTCCCCTTCCCATGACAAGTTTTTCATCTGAAGTTAAGAATGAGTTGGTTGTGACAATGATGATCCCGGTGGATCTGAACATTTCACCTGTTTTAAGTATTGGCATGATTTTTCCTCCAAAATCTGGCAGGATCTGAATTTTATAACGTGTTATGAATTTGAACTTGGGAGATGCACCTTTCACCACCGGGCGCATTATATTTCCCCTGACGACTCTAACAGGGTGCGTATCCATACTATCGGACGGGCGGCTCCCAAGCTTTTTGAATTGAACTGTTACTGCAGGATCTTTGATCAGTTACGGACTGTCTGTCTGAGGATGGTTGCTGATTCGATCTAAAATGGGATGGTTTGTTTCTAAAGTGATATTATCGGGCAAGATAGAATCTTTTTTAAAACAGTTTGAATCCGTGTTACCCTTTGTTATTTCATTAAGGTTAAGCAACTTCTTCAGGCTCTCCCTGTTCATCGGCTGAAACGGGTACGCTCCCATGTTCGGTTCCTCCTACTTCTTCGAATGTTTCAGGTTCACCCCCTTCATCTTCGAATATCTCAGGATCACCCAGGTCAAAGAGTGCTATGGATACAGGAAGAGAAATCGTGGGATACAGAAGTTCAATTTCCTCTTTGACCATTTTGGAGGTGCTGCCGTAAGGACTATTTTCACTGCGTTTGGATGTCAGGATCAATATCCCGGCCTCAAGAAGACCCTTGTCGAATCCAATCTGTAACCGCAAAAGTCCCTCCAGAATGTATTCGTAAACGGCGAAATTTCCTTCAATCGCAACGTTGTTTTTAAAACCCTTATACATATACCGGCGACCTTCCAGAATATTCAAAGTGCCATTGTGACGCCAATCCATCTCATCCAGCGCCTGTCTGAACAGTTCCCTTTTGTAAATCGCACCGCTTAACACATCATCGATGTATTGAAGGGTTGTCTGAATGTCTTTAACCATTTTCTTTTGCTTTATGATTTTATCCGAATCTCTGAAATGCAGTATTTCAAACATAGTTTCATCTCCTTTCTTTCTATAGTAAGGTTAAATTGGTTTCGAATATTTTGGTATATGGATGATACAGATCGAGTGCCTATGCGGTTATTAGGCGGGTTTAAATAGGATTTTAAAATCCTTTCAATCTGGAAATTTATAGCAATCTCTTAAACTCTTGAAACCTTGATCTGACACTACAATATGATCGAGCACTTTAATTCCAAGCAGTTCTCCTGCTTCAACAAATTGTTTTGTCATCTGGATGTCAGCATCACTCGGGATCAAACAACCTGATGGATGGTTGTGACAAAGTATAATCGATACCGCGTTAGCCAATATAGCACTCTTAAAAACCTCCCTGGGTGACATGCTGGTTACGTTGATAGAACCGATGCTGACAGTTTCGACTCCTATGAGATTATTTTTGGTTGTGAGCATGACCGAAAGGAGCATCTCCCGATCAGAACTTACCAGTTCATCTTTGACCAGTTCATATGCAGCGGTTGGATTATGTATTGCGACGACTTCATCGCCATCGTTTTCCCTGATAAGATACACCCGGCATTTTATGCCTTTATAGTTCTTGTTGAAGTTTGGTTTCATATATCCTCCGGACAGAAACTGAAATTAGATCTTGCAGGCGGTAACAATCTGATACCCCTTTTCGGTTAAAGCTTTTTCAGTATCAGCGATAAACTGTTTCATGTCATCTCTGAATTCTGATGCTTTTCGTGTTTTGATCCAGGAACGACCTTCATGCTTGCTGATAAGATAATCTTTAATATCATACATATTATCAATCAGATGGCCCTCGTAGATTTTATCAGTTAAAGTCTTGTACTGCTGTTCGGTAAAAAGTCCTTCATCGTAGATCGCAGTAACAAACTCTTCAACCCGGTCAAATGAGGATTCCCCAAAACTCCATCTCCATTCTTTGTTTTCAAATCTTAAAGAACCGAACTTTTCATTACAGCCAAGATACCAAAGATTGCAGTCACCGGGGATTAACTGCCCGTTGTCATCAAAACAATGCTTGGCATCACTCATGAGGAATTCGTAGATTTCATCACCTGTAGCCATGCGATTATTCATCTTGTTGCTGAAAGTATCGGAGTAAATCTTGCAATAGATCTCTACGAATACCTTTCTGTCATTATTCATAGGCGCTCCTCTCTTCTTTAGTAAGGTTCAATTGTTTTCGCATACCTTGGTATGGATGAAACGGAACTACCACTAAAGAGGTTATTAGGCGGGTTTAAGCAGCTGCTTTAGATTCCTTCTCATCAAGGATCTCTTCAAGAAAGATTGACTTTCTGGCGGACTGGCCCAGATACGTTAATGAATGACTGAGATAAAGAAGATTCATGGCCCTTGAAATTGCGACAAAGCAGATTCTACGCTCTTCTTCCATGTTTTCGGTCTTCTTAGTCGGCATTATACCTTCGACCATCCCGATCAGAAATACAGCCGGAAACTCCAGACCTTTAGCTTTATGGATTGTCATCAACGAAACACCGTCTTTGTTATCGCTGATAGCTTCATTCTGGAATGTTTCTGTATATTTTAAGAAAGCTTCAATGCTGTTATACCGGGAAGCGGCCAGTTGAAGTTGGTTTAAATTGTAGATCTTAACGTCGTCAGGCGATGGAATATCTTCGTCCGTGACATAACGATCTATATCAAGTGACGCCCTTAGCAGGTTTATGAGTTCAGCCGGTTCTAAATTTTCAGCATCCTCAATCAGTGGGTCCATGAAATTGACGAACTCTTTTACATTCTTTCTAAGATAGGTCAGTTTGATGGGCATGGATTGTAATGCCGTATAAAGATACCAATCTCTTTTAAAGGCGAACTGTTTAATTTCTTGGATGAATTTACGGCCGATATACCTGTTTGGAACGTTAATGATAGTTTCCAAAGCTTCATCACCGGCATCAGAATCCGGATTTGATATTACCCTGAGATAGTCCAGCAAGATCTTAACTTCCCGCCGATCATAGAAACTTAAACCGTTTTGAATGTGATAGGGAATTTTGTGCTGCAGGAAAGCTTCCTCGATCACTCGGGATTGAAAGTTACACCGGTATAAAATCGCTATCTGCTTATGGGTATAATTCTGTCTTTCAACCAGATCTGTTATTTCATTGACCAGACTTAACGCTTCAGTTTCCTCAGATGAAGATTCCAATACGATAACATCTTCACCATCCGGATTATGAGTCTCAAGGGTTTTATGGATTTGTCTTATGTTATGCTGGATCAGGTTCTGACACGCTTTTAGAATCTGAGGCGTGGACCGATAATTCAAATTAAGAATGAACTGCTCGGACTCAGGAAACAAGGTTTTGAAGTTGATGATGTTGCCCACTGAAGCCCCAAGAAATCCGTAAATACTCTGTGAATCATCTCCAGTTATCCAAAAACTTGAACCGTTTCCATCATTAGAATTTCCGATCAATAGTTTTAAGATACCCATCTGGGCCGGATTGATATCTTGGTACTCGTCGACTAATAGATGTTTAAAGATCTCACGGTATTTCTCCCTGACCCCTTCATTTTCTTTCAACAGCTCATATGTTTTACAAAGCAGGTCATCAAAATCGTACAGCATCCGGTTTGATTTTTCCTTGTCGTATGAATCGAAGACGTCTGCGATTTTAAGCATGGTCTTATCACCGACATACAGATCTTTGAATTCATCGACTGTTATCAGGTTATTCTTGGCAAGGCTGATTTCCCCTAACGCCGAACCGATGGTCACATCCTTGATCTTCAATTTCTTCATGACATCTTTGACGAATATTAGTTGCTCCTTTCCATATAGAATATCAAACACGTGCCCCTCGGATCTTAAAACGGTATGACAGAATGAATGGATTGTGGCTAAGAATACCCTTGATGACAGATCACCCAATACCGGTATCAAACGATTTTTCATTTCATCAGCTGCATTTCTCGTAAATGTAAGTCCAAGTATGTTCTCAGGCGATATCCCATGCTCATTTACAAGAACTCCAATTCTTTCCATCATGGTTTTGGTCTTGCCCGATCCAGGTACTGCGATTACAGCGCACACACCGTCACGAAACTTTGCTGCCATTTGTTGCTCAGGATTTAATTCACTCATGCCGCTATCCTCCCCCCATTGTCATACTTTCTGATTGTATTTATTGCCATCTTGATCCTGAAATTTACTGCGACAATATCGTTTATCCTTGAATCCGATATGTTATTCTTTAAGAGCATTTTCAGTTTCTTTTTATAGTCGCTTCTTAACTCCTGAAGAAATGAGATCACAGCGTCCGGTGGATGGCGATGAAGTAACAATTCAATGTTAACGATCTGATAAACCCTGTCGTTATCTGAATGTATCACGGTCAGATAGTTCTGAGCCCGGTTGATAATTTTCTTTGTCATGCTGCCCTCCTTGCAAACCACTCATCACATGCAGGTTTGTAGCCACAATTCTTACATCTCCAACTGGTATCATTGGGTACAAAAACCCCTTTGGAGATTCCTGACCAAACCTTTTTAATCTTTCTGATCAGTCTGATTTCATCGATCTCTGTCCGAATTGTATAGTATTGCTCAAACTTGGGTCGCTGGGTTTTGATTAAACAGTCCAGTCTTAGAAGGATCTCTCTATCAGCATATCCATTAGCTTTTGCGGCCAACTGGTAAGTTGTCATCTGTTGGTTCTGATCGACTTCTGAAATAGAATAAGCTTTACCGGATGTTTTAAAATCAGTTATTATTACGATGCCAGCCTCATCTTCTTCGATGAGATCCATAGCGCCAATGATCGGGATGGGTAGATCCGGAAGGTTAAAACTGAAAGCTTCCTCGATTCCTATGACCTTGAAATTATCACTGGGAAGTTTGTTATACCAGGCCGTGAGAAGATCGATACCGTTCATTAAAAGTATGTTGAAATCTTTATCTTCAGCATATTTAATGTCGGTTCTTCCTTCTGCAACTCTATGCCAGTGACTTTGAAAACTTAAATGAACATCTCTTAATGTCATTTTTCGTCCTATCATCTTCTCTTCATAGTATTCGCCCAGGACGATGTGGATCACGGTTCCGAATTCCAGTGCATCTGCTTTAATCTCCATTGGTATTTTATCGATCTTTCCGAATTTGTATAACAGGCCACATTCAATCCAGGAATTTACAGAAGATATGGAGAGATGTGGAGTTTTCCTGAGTTCACTGAGTTCCATTTTACCTCCATAGGTATAAATACGCAGTATCCTGCGTTTTTAAATGAATAGAGGGATAAAACACCAATCCCTTGGCATATTATCCCTCTATCTCAAAATTGTT
The DNA here is from genome assembly GCA_014382125.1 of Bacteroidota bacterium. GTDB lineage: Bacteria > Bacteroidota > Bacteroidia > Bacteroidales > FEN-979 > QYOJ01. Next base: position 7,711 of record JACNKI010000162.1, read on the forward strand.
ATGAGTTGGTTTAACTAAGCGGCTTGCTGGAGATTACGGATAAATGCGGATGCATCGGTGGTCGAAAGACTTTCAAGTTCAACACCGTAAACTTCTTCTGCCATCTTTTCCAGTTCCTCAACAGAGATACCACGGCGTCTAGAAAGATTATAGATGGCTCGCTTTTGAGCCTCTGACATTGTTGGCGCGTCAGATTGATCCTCAGAATCTTTTGTTTCAGATTCAACCTTGGGTGCTTCTTTTTTAGCTTTGGGTTTCGCTTTTGCAACAGTCTTGCCCTTTGGTTTGGTTTCATCCGGCGAATCAGATTCCTCTTTAGTTTCCGCATCCTTCTTTTCAGGAGCTTTGGTCGGACCGGCACTCTTTTTAGCAGCGGTCTTTTGGGGAGCAGCCTTTTTAGAAGTTCCGGTCCCGATAATATCGTCAAAATCTGAAAGCTCTTCAAGGCACGCAATTCCAATATTGCACATATCCCGCAAGGCTCTCCCTTTAGCCCTGGTCGATGCCATACGTATAAGATGCTTTGCGATCATCGCATGACAGTTGGTGGGATTAGCATCACCGATATCTGAAAACACCTCTGCATTTTTTCCAACGGCAACCGCACGACAGATTGCTTCATTCCCGTTGTCCTTTGAAGGGAATTGGATCAGCTCCACTTCTAATTTCAAAAGTCCTTTCTGGGTAGCCAGATCCAGCACGCCGGCATACAGAACAAAATCCTTACCCTTGATGTTGGTCAGGAAACGATCATCCAGTCTGGGACTGTGTTTGTCCAGAAATTTACCGTTTTCGACATTACCGGTGGGGATGGCGTTATAAACACTTAGAATGTGCTTACAGGTGAAATTGGGATCTTTCTTGATGTTATTGGCAAA
>JACNKI010000107.1:0-12964 GCA_014382125.1 Bacteroidota bacterium
ATTGGGCCCTTGTCAACTCTTTTTTACTATTGTTATAATCATAAGAGGTCACAAGCCCCACATCGAATTTTTGCTCTGTATATTTGAACGACTCTTCCTGTGCAGAGACTTGATGTAACGAAGAATTATACTGTTGAAGCGAAGCCACGGCATCGGCATAAGCCTGTTGGATTAACTTATTCAGATTTCGTTTCCGTTGTTCAAGATCCAGTTCAGCAATGTGGCGCTGTATTTTTGCCTGGGTGATCGAACTCCTCACCTGCCAGCCATTGAAGATCGGGATGTACAGGTTGAATCCAATAGAGACATTATCGTTAGCATCCCACTGATTGCCAAACGATTTGGTTCGGTATGAATACTGTGACTGATATCCGAGTACGGTATCCCGGGTTAACTGGGTGATGCCTATAGGATACTCTGTAATCACAGGTGGGATGTTGGGATCCACCTCCTGGGCTGCACCTGAATACCCGGTGGCATAGGAGCCTCCAAAAGAGAGAGACGGAGATTGTGTTCCGCGGGCGATGGCCAGGCCTTTCTGGGCACTCTCCACACCCAACTCCGCACTTTTTATTTCCGGACGTGTGTTCACGGCATGTCCGTAAATCACTTCTGCCGAAACCAGTTCTGCAGGCGCAGCAACCTTTTTCAACAGAGGCTTTTCAATATCGAAATTACGTGATACTTGCAGGTCGATAAGCTGTTGCAATGAAAGATAGGAAATGTTGAGCCTGTTCCTGGATTCAATCATAATAAGTTCTTCAGCAGAAGCCTGTGCCTGGATGTTCAGTAAATCACCCTGTGCTGAAGCACCTGCATCGACCATCTTTCTGACCCGCTCAACTTGTTCCTGGGTGATGGCTAACTGGCCTACTGCCACATCAAGGATCTCCTTGTTAAACAGGATATCCAGGTAATAGCCTGCAACAGCCAGTGAAATATCATTTTTCAATACATCCAGGTCGTATTTGCTGGCTAGCAATTCAATCTGGTTCTGTTTCAGGGTGTTGAACTTCTGCATCCCGTTGAAAATCATTAAATTCGTCGAAAGGCTGAAGTTGTTTGAACGAACAGTTGTATTGGCAAATGTGTTTGTGTACTGGTCTATGGTTTGACCGGTGTTCCATATGTTCGTGGCATTAAAATTCAGGTTGGGAAGCATGCTTAATCCGCTCTGAAGCAATGTCGCTTTGTTAGACTCAACCATCCTGATCTGCTTCTGGATGTCGAGGTTGTTATCCAGGGCATAATCAATACAATCTTCCAGAGTCCAAACATTTTGGCAGACGGAAGAGAAAGAAAAGAATAAAGAGAAGGATACCAGGACAAATAGCTTGCCCAATAATGGAATTGTTAATCGAAACATGACATCTAAAGTTTAAAGGTTCAAAAGTACGTATTTTTGTTCAATCACAAGGGTAGAAAAACTTAGACGTCTGGGGCACTCAAATGTTACAAACTTGAAAAGATCAATTTTATTTTCCCCAGCCCTAATTTTCTTATCTTTGCAGTCGAAAAATAACGGAATTATCTTATGAAAAAATGGTTTATTGTATTATCGGGTATTCTCATTTTCGGAAGTCTCGCTTTTCTCCCTTCCTGCGACATGGAAGAACCCACAATGGGAATTCTTGTGATAACTGTTGTCGATTCGAATGGAAATATAGTTACTGACGAGCAGGTATACCTGGCAACCAGTTACCAGGATTTACAAACAGGCAAATGGTTCAAATCGAAATATACTGATTTCAGGGGAGAGGTGTATTTTATGGACTTACAACCAATTTATTATTGGTACGACACAGAGCACTGGGAAGATTATGGTGGAGCCCAGGTTTATGCCGGCATTGAACATCTTGTTACCTTGTGGGTAAACACCCCTCAACCTTAAAAGTTGAACACGAAAACATATGTTCATACATTGATGAAATTTGATTTTCATATGTCTTGAAATGTTCGTAAACTTGCACCCCGATTTTTAGTGGCAGACTCTCGATGAAGCAAAAGCAAACCGTCAACCTCCTTTCTTTTGTAAGCTTTCTAATTCTTGCGCTCTGTTTTTTCTCTTTTGCAGAAAGTTTAGCTTCTGAAAACAGAGGAGAGCCGCAGTACCTGGAACATGATACAGCCTTCCTTCGCGATGAGGCGATCATTCTTGAGGAGGAATTCAATGCCGGAAAAATGATCATTGAACACGTGGTGGATAATCACGAGTGGCATATTGCAAAGATCGGACATACACACATCTCTATTCCCCTGCCGGTGATCCTGTTATATGATGGCAAAATTTATTCTTTCTGGTCATCGAAATTCCATAATAAATCTCATACATACAAAGGATTTAAACTCGACCATAATAAGATCGTTGCGGTAGAGGATCATAGCAAAAAGGTATATGACTTCTCAATTACCAAAACGGTTTTTGCCATTCTCTTCAGCTGCCTGTTGTTGCTCTGGATCTTTATCTCAGTCGCTAACAGGTATAAACGCAATCCCAAAGAGGCACCCAGAGGAATGCAATCCCTGCTGGAACCCCTGATCATTTTCATTCGCGACGATATTGCAAAGAATTCGATTGGAGAGAAGAAATATGAGAGGTTTATGCCCTTTCTGCTGACCATCTTTTTCTTCATCTTTTTAAATAATCTGCTTGGGATTATCCCTTTTTTCCCGGGAGGTGCCAATGTGACCGGGAGTATCGCAGTCACAATGGTGCTGGCAATCTTCACATTTATTTTAACTACAATAAACGGGAATAAGCATTATTGGGTGGATATTGTGAATACACCGGGAGTGCCCTGGTGGTTGAAAGTTCCTATTCCCCTGATGCCGGTTGTGGAGATTATCGGGATTATCACCAAGCCGTTTGTATTGATGGTACGACTCTTTGCCAACATCACAGCCGGCCATATCATTGTTCTGGGTTTCGTAAGTCTCATCTTTATCTTTGGAGCCATCAGCGATGCCCTTGGATATGGTGTATCGGTTGTTTCTGTTGCGTTCATCCTTTTTATGGATCTGCTGGAACTGCTGGTTGCCTTCATCCAGGCTTATGTATTTACCCTGTTGTCAGCTCTCTACTTCGGACTGGCAACGATAGAACCGGAACATCATTAAATGATTAACGATTTACGAATGACGATTTACAATAAAAAAAACATGGTACAGACGAGGCATGCCTTGGCCCTTAAAATATTGTACGGCCGAGGCATTTCTCGGCCCTGTATGATTTGAACCTTTAATTAAAACAAATACTATGGAATTATTAGCAATTTTATTAGAGGTGGCTGGTGATTTTGCCGCCATCGCCCGTCTGGGAGCAGGCATTGGAGCAGGGATTGCAGTTGTGGGAGCAGGCATTGGAATTGGAAACATTGGGAAGAGCGCTCTTGAATCTATTGCCCGTCAGCCTGAAGCTGTTGGTGACATACGTTCCAACATGATCATCGCTGCTGCTCTCGTTGAAGGGGTAGCGTTTTTCGCTATTGTAGTTTGTTTGCTGATTCTTTTTATCTAGCAAACAAACGGTTCTTAATGGCTCAACGGTTGGTTGCGCCATTAAGAACTTTAATTTTGGAAAAGTAATCAAAACGATATGGAACTTATCACCCCGGCAATTGGACAGATTTTCTGGATGACCCTTGCTTTTCTGGCCCTTTTATTCCTTCTCCGGAAATTTGCCTGGAAGCCCATTTTAAAGTCACTGAAAGATCGTGAAGCATTGATCCATGATGCATTACATGCAGCTGATAAAGCGAAAGAGGAGATGAGGCAATTGCAATTCAGCAATGAAGAGCTTCTCAGGCAAGCGAAGGATGAACGGGATGCCATTTTGAATGATGCCCGGAAAGTGAGGGATTCGATCATCGAAGAGTCGAAGGAGAAAGCCAAAGAAGAGGCTGCCCGGATCATTACCAGTGCTAAGGAGAGTATTGAGAATGAGAAGATGGCAGCTATGACTGACCTGAAAAACCAGCTTGCAGAGATGTCGCTGGAGATCGCTACCAAGATCCTGGAGCATGAGTTAGCTGATGCCAAGCGGCAGGAGGCTTTTGTCAAACAGCAACTTGCAAAAATCAATTTTAACTAGAAAGAGAATCGAATGAGGATATCTCTGGTAGCGGAACGGTATGCAAAGGCACTATTTGAGCTGGCTGTTGAAAAACAGCAAGTCGATGCAATATATGCTGATGCACAGGTGTTGGCCTCGGTTTGCCGGGAAAACAGGATGCTAGTGCTCGTACTGAGATCCCCGGTCATCAGTGAGGAGAAAAAAGAGAAGATCCTGAAGGATCTCTTCAGCAAGCGGTTTCATAAGATCACGTTGCGGTTTCTCTTAATCCTGGTCAGAAAGAACCGGGAAGTTTATATTCCTGAGATTGCTCAGAATCTGATTGAACTATATAAAGAGTATAAGCATATCCTAACCGTTTACCTGACTACAGTTATTCCTGCAACGGAAGCGATTCGGAATAAGGTAAAAGAGATAATAAAAGAATATACCAAATGGAGAATTGAGCTGGTTCAGAAGATAGATACGGATATCATTGGCGGATTTATCCTGAACTGGAACGATATGCAATATGATGCCAGTATCAGTTGCCAGATCGAACGGTTACGGCGTAGCTCCGCCAGTGTGAATTTGTATAAAAAAGGTTTTTAATATGGCAGAAATAAAACCAGCTGAAGTATCTGCAATCCTTCGAAAGGAATTAGCCGGATACCACAACGTTGCTGAACTTGAAGAGGTAGGTACTGTATTACAGGTGGGTGATGGGATCGCCCGGATCTATGGACTCACCAACGCTGAATCCGGCGAATTGGTTGAATTTGAAAAAAATGGTGTCAGAGCCATTGTACTTAACCTGGAGGAGGACAATGTAGGTGTCGTCCTGCTCGGAGAAGCCCTCGATATCAAAGAGGGTGATACCGTGAAGAGAACCCGCCGGATTGCTTCAATCGAAGTGGGAGAAGGATTACTTGGCCGCGTTGTCACCACCCTTGGAGAACCAATCGATGGAAAAGGGAAGATTGAGGGCAAACGTTATGAGATGCCTCTGGAGCGGAAAGCACCCGGGGTGATCTATCGTCAGCCTGTAAACGAGCCCTTGCAAACAGGACTGAAAGCAATCGATGCAATGATTCCGATCGGACGTGGCCAGCGTGAGCTGATCATTGGCGACCGGCAAACGGGAAAGACTGCTATTGCTATTGATACCATCATCAACCAGGTGGATAATTACCAAAAAGGAGAACCTGTATACTGTATCTATGTAGCGATTGGGCAAAAGGGATCTACGGTTGCCAATATTGTGAAGACACTTGAGGAAAAAGGCGCTATGCCCTTTACAGTTATAGTTACTGCTACCGCCTCCGTTCCGGCAGCCATGCAATTTTACGCTCCTTTCGCTGGAGCCGCTATCGGAGAATTTTTCCGGGATACAGGCCGGCCTGCACTCGTGATCTATGACGACCTTTCGAAACAGGCGGTAGCTTATCGCGAGGTCTCCCTGTTGCTACGTCGTCCTCCCGGACGGGAAGCATATCCGGGTGATGTATTCTACCTGCACTCACGCTTACTTGAACGAGCTGCACGTATCATCTCGTCGGATGACATTGCTCAAAAAATGAACGATCTTCCCGAGTCGACCCGTCACATGGTGAAAGGTGGGGGATCGTTAACCGCTCTGCCGATCATCGAAACACAAGCGGGTGATGTCGCTGCCTATATCCCAACCAATGTGATATCCATTACCGATGGTCAGATTTTCCTCGAAACAGGCCTCTTTAATGCAGGGATTCGTCCTGCGATCAATGTGGGTATCTCTGTTTCCCGTGTTGGCGGAAATGCACAGATCAAATCGATGAAGAAAGTTGCCGGCACCTTAAAACTCGACCAGGCTGAATACCGTGAGCTGGAAGCATTCTCCAAGTTTGGTTCCGACCTCGATGCGGCAACCAAAGCTATACTGGACAAGGGAGCACGCAACGTGCAGATCCTGAAACAGGCACAATATTCTCCGATGCCTGTGGAGTTGCAGATTGCGATCATCTTTTGCGGAACCAGGGGATTGCTCCGAAATGTTCCGGTAAGAAGTGTCATTGATTTTGAAGTTGAGTACCTCCACTATATGGAGACTCATCACCAAGCGGTTCTGAAGCACCTGAAAGAGGGAAAACTGCTTGAGGAAGACCAGAAAGCGATGGAAAAAACGGCAGCCGATATTTCGAAAAAATATGAGGTAGTGAAGTAGCGAAATGATGAAATCGTAAATCATAAATCTGAAAATCGGAAATACCAAAATGGCAGGATTGAAAGAAGTTAGGATACGGATTGCATCGGTAAAGTCGACCGAGCAGATCACCAATGCCATGAAAATGGTGGCTGCATCCAAGCTTCGAAGAGCGCAAAACTCCATCCTGAAACTCAGACCTTACGCCGCTAAACTTCGGGAGATCATGCAAAATCTGAGCGCCAGCGCTGAAGATTCGAATGAGAGCGGATTTGCCGAAGTGCGTAAACCAGAACGGATTCTTCTTGTTGTTCTCACCTCCAACAGAGGACTGTGTGGTGCATTTAACTCCAATGTCATCAAAGCTGCTTCACAACGCATCCATGAAACCTATAAAATTCAGTTTGAGAACCAGGCAGTTGACCTGATTACGGCTGGCAAGAAAGCGACAGATTATTTCAGGAAGCGAAAATACAACGTTGTTGAGTCGTGGGATGAGATTTATGATTCGCTGACCTTTGAAACGGTAGCTCCACTAGCTGAGAAACTGATGCAGTTTTTTACTGACAAGAGCTACGACAGAATTGAGATCATTTACAACCAGTTCAAGAATGCATCGGTTCAACGCCTGATGACTGAGCAGTTCCTGCCGGTTGAGCCGGAGGAGATACCTGAGCAGACAAACCTGAAAAAGGTCGAATCCGACTATATTTTTGAACCCGATAAAGAGACGATCCTGTACGAACTGATCCCTAAAACCTTGCGGATACAGCTCTTCAAGGCGATCCTGGATTCCTATGCTGCAGAGATGGGAGCCAGAATGACTGCCATGCAGCAAGCCACCGAAAATGCAAAAGAGATTCTTAAAGAGCTCCGGATCTCATACAACAAAGCTCGCCAGAATCAGATTACCCGGGAGATTATCGAAATTGTCTCAGGCGCTGAAGCACTGAAAGGATAACGGTGCTTACTGCCAAATTTATTCGAGTAGCTTAACCAGCTTATTATACCAACCTTCTCCATATTTTCTAATCAACGCATCTTTTAGAAAAAGATAGAGGGGCAATCCCTCCTGATGACCTTTCTCCAGCCCTTTTGAACAGATGTGCCATTTGTGGTAGTTGACAGCTTCACCGGTTGCCATTTTTGAGATCCGGACCGGATACAAATGACAGGAGAGAGGTTTCGGAAACGGGATCTTATGTAGTTGGAATGTTACCTCGATAGCACAACGGGCAATATTCTGATCAAAACAAATATAGGCACAGGCCTTTTCATTAATCAAAGGAGTCACATAGTTTCTATCTGCATCGTAATCGAAAATCCCTGTACGCTCAATTTCCTCAATTCCTCCCTGTGTCATATATGGCTTGATCTCATTAATGTAGCCGTCCAGCAATGAGATCTCCTCTTCTTCCAATGGCGCTCCTGCATCTCCTTCCACACAACAAGCTCCTTTGCATGCGGAGAGATCACAACAGAAAAAGACATCTTTGAGGTCGTCGGAAATCAGAACACTATCTAAATTGATCATAATTATTCAATCTATCAATGTAGCAATGAATAAATGAATCAATGCAGGAATACAATAATACAACAATTCAGGAATAAAAAATTTTGAATGTACGTATAACCTTTTGGTTGTTTAATGAACTAATGAGAAAAAATTAAGTTTTAACCAATTATTAGTATCCCTGTTTGTGAAAAAGGAATATTTATATCTTTGCGGCTCTTTGTTAATCATTTAACCTTATGAGCGCTGAAAGTTTAATTCTCTTTTTCATTGTGGGAGCTTTTCTTGTCGGTGTGGCGATCCTCTTTTCCAGCTACATTCCTCCCACCTCAACTAATCCTCAAAAAGCTGAAGCCTATGAATGCGGTATTCCAACGGAAGGCCTCACCTGGCTTCAGTTCAATGTAGGGTATTATCTCTTCGCTATCATCTTTCTGATCTTTGATGTGGAGACGGTATTTATCTTCCCCTGGGCTGTAGTCATGAAAGAGGCTGGGATTACCGGGTTCATCGAGATCGTCATCTTCTTCTTCGTCCTTGGTCTGGGTCTTCTTTATGCCTGGAAGAAAGGAGCATTGAAATGGGAGTAAAGATCAAAAGCATGAAGTATTCGGATTTCCTGGACAACGAGTCTCTGGAGTTGTTCAAGAAAACCGGCGGAAGTGTGATGCTTACAACCATTGACGATGTGATTGACTGGGGACGTTCCAACTCCATCTGGCCTCTCACTTTCGCTACCAGTTGCTGTGGTATTGAGATGATGGCAACGGGCGCTTCGCGTCATGATTTTGCCCGTTTCGGGATCGAGGTGTATCGTGCTTCTCCCCGCCAGGCTGATGTAATCGTTGTAGCCGGAACCATTGTCAACAAAATGGCTCCTGTTCTGAAGCGTCTCTATGACCAGATGTCAGAGCCCAAATATGTCATTGCTATGGGCGCCTGCGCTGTTTCCGGAGGCCCCTTCTTTTATAACACGTACCATGTAGTTCGGGGAGTGGATCATGTCATTCCGGTCGACGTTTACATACCTGGCTGCCCGCCCCGTCCCGAAGCGCTATTGTATGGCGTGATGCAATTGCAGCGCAAGATCAAACTGGAGACCATTGGCAGATCCGAAAAAGACAAAAAATTAGTCAATCAATAAAACTCACCAACTCACCAGTTCACCAATTCACTAATTATATTATGGATAACGAGAAACTGAAAGAGAAAATAGTCACCCTGGTTCCGGAGGCACAGCAGGAAGAGAATCCTCAGTTCCTCACACTGGTCGTTCCACCCGAAAAGCTGAAGGTTTTGATGCCCCACCTGATTGAAGAGAAAGAGCTTGATTTCGATTACCTCTTTTGCCTGAGCGGAGTCGACTGGGGAGAGGAATTGGGTGTGGTATATCATCTCACATCAACCAGGCACAATCATAGTGTAGAGATCAAGGTAAAAACGGAAAACCGGGAGAATCCTGAATTTGACACTGTTAGTGATCTCTGGAAGAGTGCCGATTTTTTTGAACGAGAAGTATGGGATCTTTACGGAATCCGTTTCAAAGGCCATCCGGATATGCGCCGTATCTTTCTGGAAGAGAGCTGGGTGGGATACCCCATGCGGAAAGATTATACAGATGATGTTAACATCATAGAACTATAAGGTATGAAAGAAGTAGTAAATCTACCTGTAGATAGTATTGAGAGAGAGGAATACCATATTAATATGGGGCCTCAGCACCCATCTACCCATGGGGTTCTTCGGTTGGTGGTAACCCTTCAGGGTGAGATCGTAAAAAAGGTACAGCCGCATTGTGGCTATATCCACCGGGGTATAGAAAAGATGTGCGAGAAAGACACCTATCAGCAGATCATTCATCTCACCGACCGGATGGATTACCTCTCTGCACACATCAACAACCATGCGGTTTGCCTTCTTGTTGAAGGAGCCCTGCAGGTGGAAGTCCCTGAACGTGTCGTTTACATCCGGACCATCCTGGATGAATTGAACCGCATCGCTTCACATCAGCTATGGTGGTCGAGTTTCGGAATGGATCTGGGCGGTCTGACCTGTTTCTTTTATGGCCTTCGCGACCGTGAAAAAATTCTCGACATCTTTGAGGAATCCTTCGGATCACGTTTACTACACAGCTATTACCTTCCCGGAGGCCTGATGCAGGATATTCACCCCAATTTCCAGAATCGGGTTAAAGAATTTATCAAATACAATCGTAGAAAGATCAAAGATTATGATCGGATACTGAGCGGAAATATCATTTTCCTGGAGCGTAGCCAGGATGTCGGAGTCATGTCAAAAGAGCTGGCCATCAACTACGGTGTGAACGGCCCGTCAGGACGCGGCTCAGGTTGGGCTTGTGACATACGAAAGAAATACCCTTACGCCGCTTACGAGAAAGTTGAGTTCAATGAAGTCCTTCGTACCGAAGGCGACACCTATGCACGTTACATGGTGAGGATGCAAGAGATCCGTGAGTCAATGAACATCATCGAGCAGCTGATCGATAACATCCCTGAAGGAGATTTCAGTGTCAAGATGAAGCCGATCATTAAATTACCGGCCGGGGAGTATTACCAGCGCGTGGAATCGGCACGCGGAGAGTTGGGTGTTTACTGTATCTCCGACGGAAATAAAACTCCATTTCGGATGAAATTCCGAACGCCAAGCTTTGTGAACCTGGGTGTGCTGGATACAATCAGCCGAGAGATGAAGATCGCTGACCTGGTTGCCATCGGTGCCTCACTTGATTTAGTAATTCCGGATATTGACAGATAATATCATTTCCTATGGCTTTTAACATATACGACTTCACGACATTCACTCAATCGATCGACAAAGCACTTTACGAGTGGCTGCCACCCTTCTGGGCGCTGGTTGTGGAAATGACCATCATCGGACTGGTCTTCCTGATCTTCTATGCCGTGGTCGGCCTGTTCCTGGTCTATGCCGAACGGAAGGTTTGTGCGTTCATGCAGAACCGGGTCGGTCCGAACCGGGTAGGACCTTACGGTGTTTTTCAGACCATTGCCGACTTCATCAAGCTACTGATGAAAGAGCTGGTTTATATCAAGAACTCAGACAAGCTGCTCTTCAACATTGCCCCGTTCATCGTGATCATTGCCTCCTTCATGGCAATCGCTGCCATTCCTTTTGCCAAGGGGTTGCATGCCATTGATTTTGATATCGGGATTATGTATGTGGTTGCGGTTACGTCACTAGGTGTCGTTGGTGTATTGCTTGCCGGATGGTCCAGCAACAACAAGTACTCCCTCATCGGTGCCATGCGTAGTGGTGCCCAGATCATCAGTTATGAACTCTCCGTCGGCCTCTCCTTGCTGACGATCATTGTGCTGGCTGGCACCATGCAGTTCTCTCAGATCGTGGAGATGCAGTCAACAGGATGGTTCATTTTCAAAGGCCACATCCCGGCATTCATCGCTTTTGTGATCTTTCTGATCGCCAGTACCGCCGAGACAAACAGGGGACCATTCGACCTGGCTGAAGCAGAATCGGAGCTGACTGCCGGATTTCACACGGAATATTCCGGGATCAAATTTGCTTTCTTCTTCCTGGCTGAATATATGAACATGTTTATTGTGGCTTCGATTGCCGCTACTGTCTTTCTCGGCGGATGGATGCCGTTCCACATTTACGGATGGGAGGGATTCAATCACATAATGGATTTCATCCCGCCATTCGTCTGGTACGCTGGAAAAACCGCTTTCATTATCTGGATGATGATGTGGTTCAAGTGGACCTTCCCGCGTTTACGAATCGACCAGTTATTGACACTTGAATGGAAATACCTCCTGCCTATCAACCTGGTCAACATTCTCATCATGGCTTTAATCGTATTAATGGGTTGGCATTTTTAAGATTATGAACAGTATCTATAAATACTTTGCAGATATCTTCCGGGGAGCGAAATCGCTGCTTATCGGCATGTCGGTGACCGGAGGATACTTTTTCAGTCCGCGGGCGATTGTCACACAACAGTATCCCGAAAACAGGAAGACGCTGAAAATGTTTGACCGTTTCAAAGGAGAGGTGTTGATGCCTCATGATACAAACAACCAGCATCGTTGTACGGGTTGTGGAATTTGTGAGGTCAACTGTCCAAACGGAACGATTGAGGTCATCTCCGACCGGATCGAGACGCCCGAGGGAAAGAAGAAACGGATCCTCGACAAGCACATTTACCATCTCTCTATGTGCTCGTTTTGCAGCCTCTGCATCAAGACCTGTCCGTCTGATGCCCTCGAATGGGGCCAGATCTTTGAACATGCCGTGTTCGACCGCGCTAAACTGACCAAAATTTTAAATAAACCCGGATCATCCATTATTAAAGATATTGACTAATGACGAGCAATCAATTCATGTTCCTACTCTTTTCGGCGGTCATTGTGATCTTCTCCATACTCACTGTGACCAGCCGGCGGATCCTGAGGGCAGCAACATTTCTGCTGTTTGTCCTTGTGGCCACAGCCGGCCTCTATTTTCTGCTGAAATATAATTATCTGGCTGCGATCCAGCTGGCCCTTTATGCAGGGGGTATCGTTGTATTGATCATCTTCTCTATCTTGCTTACGAGCCATATTAATGAAAGGCTTCCGACTTCAGGGTTGATGAAGAAGTTACCCGCCGCACTGATCGCAATACTGGGAGCAGCGCTCTGTATATCTGTCATTCTCCAGTATAATTTCATTGGAGCTGTGGGAACTACCGAGCCGACAAATGTCAAACTGATTGGAGAGAGTTTGATCAACTACGGGAAATATGGGTATGCATTGCCGTTTGAGGTGATCAGTGTCCTGCTGCTGGCAGCAATGATAGGAGCCATTATCCTGGCTAAGAAACGTAAAGATTAATGAAATAAAGATCAAATATCATGTTTGAAGGAGTTCCATTATCCTGGTTTTTAATTCTGAGTACCATCATGTTTTTTGTGGGTGTGTATGGCTTTTTAGTGAGAAAAAACCTGATTACAATACTCATGTCTATCGAGTTGATCCTGAACTCTGTTTGTATCAACTTCGTAGCGTTTAACAAGATCCTCTATCCGGAACATATGGAGGGGATGTTTTTCACCATCTTTATCATCGCTGTAGCAGCTGCGGAGGCCTCTGTAGCGATCGCAATCATCATCAATATCTACCGGCGTATTGCAAGTATTGATGTAGAGAAGATGGATAAGATGAAATATTAAATCGTAAATCGA
>JACNKI010000107.1:13026-19700 GCA_014382125.1 Bacteroidota bacterium
AAATCGTAAATCGATATGTTTAGTTACACCATCTGGATTGTCCTGATTCCCCTCTTCGTTTTCCTGCTCATCGGATTCTGGGGCCATAAGTTCAAGCCTGTCGTTTCAGGGATTGTGGGGTCAGCGGGTCTGTTCACCGCCTGGATTCTCTCCATCTTCACGGCATACATATATTTCTTTGATGTAGGAAAAGTCGACGACGTATATCAACAGATCATCGGGTATAACGTGCTGTGGTTGCGGTTTACAGATACATTACAAATCGACTTGGGTGTGCTGATTGATCCCATTTCGGTCATGATGCTGATCGTTGTAACTACCGTATCGCTGATGGCTCACATCTACTCCACAGGATATTTGAAAGGCGAAAAGGGCTTTCAGCGATACTATGCCTGCCTCTCCCTGTTTACTTTTTCTATGCTGGGACTGGTAGTTGCCACAAACATTTTCCAGATGTATATCTTCTGGGAACTTGTGGGTGTTTCATCTTACCTGTTGATCGGATTCTATTACGAGAGACCTTCTGCGGTTGCGGCATCAAAAAAAGCCTTTATCGTAACCCGTTTTGCCGACCTGGGCTTTTTAATCGGGATTCTGCTCCTTTCATACTACACCGGGACCTTCGACTTTTTAACACTGACCAGCCCCACGGGGCCAGCAATAGGCACCCCTCCGGCCGCTACCTTTATCGGCATGTCAGTCCTCACCTGGGCGATGATCCTGATCTTCATGGGCGGAGCCGGAAAATCGGCCATGTTTCCACTTCACATCTGGCTGCCTGATGCCATGGAGGGTCCAACCCCGGTTTCGGCATTGATCCACGCCGCGACAATGGTCGTCGCTGGCGTATTCCTGGTCGCTCGTCTGTTCCCCATCTATATTACCGTTCCGATCGCTCTGCAGCTTGTGGCCTGGGTAGGGGCTTTCTCCTCCCTGTTTGCGGCGATCATCGCTTGTACTCAACACGATATTAAACGAGTGCTAGCCTACTCCACGATGTCCCAGATCGGATATATGATGTGCGCTCTGGGAGTCTCGGGAATGGGAGGTCACGAAGGATTGGGTTATATGGCTTCGATGTTCCATCTTTTCACACATGCCTTCTTTAAAGCGCTTCTCTTCCTCTGCGCCGGAGCCATCATCCATGCCGTTCATAGCAATTATATGTACGATATGGGAGGCCTGCGAAAAAACCTTCCGATTACACACATAACCTTCCTGATCGCCTGCCTGGCTATCGCCGGGATCCCTCCCTTTGCCGGTTTCTTCAGCAAAGATGAGATTCTGGTGGCAGCATATCATCACGACACCGCCCTGTTCATCATTGAGTATGTTGTAGCAGGATTGACAGCATTCTATATGTTCCGGCTCTACTTTGGCATCTTCTGGGGGAAGAAACAGGATTATCAGCATACCCCTCATGAGGCGCCTAAATCGATGACGATCCCCTTGATTTTTCTGGCCCTCGGAGCGATGTTCGCAGGATTTGTGCCATTCTCAAAACTGGTCACTTCCGACAGGCAACTGTTTGAGATCCACACCGAATGGATCATCGCCATTCCCTCAATTGTCATTGCGATTGTGGGCATTGGAGTAGCCTGGGTCATGTATATCAAACCTACCGATATACCTCAAAAGGTCGCTCATTCATTGCACGGTTTCTATCGGGCAGCGTATCATAAATTCTATGTCGATGAGCTCTACCTGTTTATTACCAAGAAAATCATCTTTAATCATATTTCAAAGCCGGTTGCATGGTTTGATCGTCACATTGTCGATGGATCCATGAACGGCATTTCATTTGTTACAAATCAGGCTTCTGACAAAATCAAAGGATTCCAGTCCGGCCAACTCCAACAATATGCCATGGTGTTTGTTTCCGGTGCAGTTATCCTCGCCCTGATTTTCATCTATTTATGGACATAATAAACGGCTGACGAATGAATATACTTTTTTTATTAATCATTATTCCGGTCCTGACCATCATAGGGATACTCTTTACCAGAGACAACAAACAGGTACGGGTAGTATCTGCTATTGGGATGACCTTTCAGCTGATTACGGCAGCTGTCATCATCCTCTGGTTCCTGGCAGAACGGAATGCAGGGAATACAGCAGAGATCCTCTTTGCCAGCAATTATGTCTGGTATGAAACCCTTAACATCCATTTTTATATTGGAGTAGACGGGATCTCTGTAGCCATGATCGGACTGACCGCGATGGTGATCTTTGCCGGGATCTTTGCCTCCTGGCAGGTAGAGGACCTTCCGCGTGAATTTTTCATCACACTGATACTTCTCTCGGCCGGGGTGTTCGGATTTTTCATTTCCCTGGATCTCTTTACCATGTTTCTCTTTTATGAGATTGCGGTGATCCCGATGTACCTGTTGATCGGGATCTGGGGAAGTGGTCCAAGGCATTACAGTGCGATGAAACTGACCCTGATGCTGATGGGAGGCTCTGCCCTGATCCTGGTTGGATTGCTTGGTTTGTATTTCAACTCCAATCCCGATGGCGGCCCTCTTACCTTCGAAATCCTGGAGATTGCTAAAGTACAGATCCCGATAAATGTCCAACTCTTCTTCTTCCCTTTCCTTTTTATAGGATTCGGGGTGTTGGGAGCACTCTTCCCGTTCCACACATGGTCCCCCGACGGTCATGCCTCCGCACCCACAGCTGTTTCGATGCTTCATGCAGGCGTGCTGATGAAACTTGGAGGATATGGTTGCTACCGGGTGGCTGTATTTTTGCTTCCGGAAGCGGCACATGAGATGGCCTGGATCTTCCTGATCCTGACTACGATAAGCGTTATATACGGAGCGCTGGGAGCCGTCTGGCAGAAAGACCTGAAATACATTAATGCTTACTCTTCAGTGAGTCATTGCGGTCTTGTTCTCTTTGCGATTTTAATGTTCAACGAAACCGCAATGAACGGAGCTATCATGCAGATGATCTCACATGGTATCATGACAGCCCTCTTCTTTGCCCTGATCGGGATGATCTACGGAAGAACGCATACTCGTTATGTCAATGAGATGAGTGGGTTGATGAAGGTGATGCCTTTCCTGGCAGTCGCATACGTAATCGGCGGTCTGGCATCACTTGGGCTTCCAGGATTCAGCGGTTTCGTCGCTGAGATGACCATCTTCGTTGGCGCTTTTCAGCATGCGGATACGTTCCACAGGGTGGCTACCATCATAGCCGCCTCTTCCATTGTGGCTACGGCAGTCTATATATTAAGGGTCGTTGGCATGATGCTGTTAGGAAAAATTAACAAGCCTGAATATGAGATGATCACAGATGCCAAATGGTATGAGCGACTGAGTGCAGGATCCCTGATATTCGGGATCACAGCAATCGGGATTGCACCCTTGTGGTTATCAAACATGATCACGAAAGGACTGGTACCGATCATGGAAAAGTTGTTGGCAATGAATTAAATGACAAGACAAAAAAACGTTAGACGATATAAAATTCCGACGATATGCTGATTCTGATCATGAGACATGAATTACTGCTGGTGCTGATCACAGTAATTTTATTGTTGGTTGAGATATTCCTGCCTGCCGACAGGAAACAGAAGATCATCCTTCCTGCTATTATCCTTTTTGGAATCGTGATGATCCTGGGTTTCCTGCCGGGCCCCACCGGAACACTGTTTGGTGGAATGTATATCACTACATCCCTGACCCTGCTGATGAAGAACATCTTAACCGTAGGTGCCTTTATTGTTTTATTGCAATCGGTTGACTGGTTGAAGAAAGAGGAGAACAAAGACAAAATCAGTGAGTATTTCCTGCTTCTCTTCTCCACCCTGATCGGGATGGAGTATATGCTCTCCTCTGGCGACTTCCTGATGTTCTACCTGGGACTCGAACTGGCAACCATACCTGTGGCCGCACTTGCCGCTTTTGAACGGTTCAAAGAGAAGTCGGCTGAAGCGGGCGTGAAACTGATCTTTATCTCTGCACTCTCTTCGGGAATTCTCCTCTATGGTATCTCGATGATTTATGGTACGACCGGAACACTCTATTTTGATGGAGTAGTCAACGGTATTGACGGAGCTCCTCTTCAGATTCTGGCGTTCATCTTTTTCTTTGCGGGGATGGCTTTCAAAATCTCTATTGTTCCATTTCATCTCTGGACAGCCGATGTCTATGAAGGAGCTCCCGTGAACATCACTTCATACCTTTCGGTAATCTCTAAAGGAGCGGCGGTGATGATCTTTACGATCCTGTTATTTACTGTTTTTTCAAAGATCACTGCTCTCTGGGAAGATGTTGTTTATATCACCGCAATTCTCACTATGACCATCGGTAACCTTTTTGCCCTTCGACAGCAAAATCTGAAACGGTTTTTGGCTTTCTCCTCGATTGCCCAGGCAGGATTTATCTTCCTGGGGATCATCGGGCAGAGCCAGCTTGGGATGACAACGGTGATCTACTTTGTGTTGGTCTATGTGTTCTCCAACCTCGGAGCCTTCGGAGTGGTTTCCGTGATCGCAAACCGGACCGGCAAGGAGAATATTGATGATTATGATGGGTTATACCGCACCAATCCACTCCTGAGTCTGACTATGATGCTCGCTCTCTTCTCCCTGGCTGGCATTCCGCCGGTTGCAGGATTTTTCGGGAAGTTCTTCCTCTTTACCGCCGCTGCTGAAAAAGGGCTCTATATCCTGGTACTGATCGCAGTGCTGAATACCATCATCGCCCTCTACTATTATTTGCTTGTAGTCAAGGCCATGTTCCTCAATCGAAACGACATGCCGATAGAGCATTTTAAAAGCGATGGCTATTCCCGGCTCGGATTAGCCCTCTGTGTTGCTGGCATCGTGATAATAGGCATATATAGCCCGGTATATGAATTCATCAATCAACTCACCTTCGGTATTAACTAATCTCCTGGAAACAACATATATTATGACATTAAAAGGGAAACATAACGTTGCAGAGATTGATGGAGTCAGGTGTACAGTTGTTGAGACTGGTGCAACAAAGGAGCGCCTTGAATTTCTGAAGGCGTTGCTCAGCCACAATGGCTACGAAGTGAAAACAGAGCAGGAGAAAGATAAAGAAGGAACCATGCTGGATAAGTTTTTGATTGGTGTTACGGATATTCTGTTCAATCCTGTTATCTCACTATATCAGAAGAAATTGTTTAGGGAAGACGGGCATGAAGTTACAGCAGCATACTGGGAACAGAAACCGGCCGATACGAAGATTCCTTACTGGCAGGTCTAGCAGTACCAATCATGGAAAAATTCAATCTTTATTTCACCATACTGATCGTGCTGGGGTTCTTTGTCCTGGCTACGTTTCTGCTTGTAAGCCCCTCATTTTCAGATCTTAGCAAAGAAATCAGAGTCATATTTTCGGTGTTCCTTTACCTCTATGGGATTTTCCGTGTGGTTCGCGTGATAACAAAACGCAAGCGACGTGATGATGAAGATGCCTGAAATCAGCTATTTATCGAAATTTCTCCCGGAAAAATTTGGCTTAGAGTATCAGAAATTTCATATCTTTGCGTTCCTTTCCAAAAGATAGTGGTTCGTTAAAGCAAAAATCAATTATGAAAGATATTCTTAGAAGATGGAGAAGGCTTCCGGTCTTGGGAGTTGTTTCTGTTTTATTTTTAACGGGTTGTGGAGGTGATCCGGCCAAACAACTTGATACTCCCACCAGAGGCGTGATGAAAGTGGCAATTGATGACTCCTACCGTTTGTTCATGGAGTCAGAGATTTATACGTTTGAGGCGACCTATAAATATGCCCAGCTGGACACGATATACGGCACTGAGGTTGAAGTGTTTCAGGATTTCATGAACGATAGCGTACCACTGATCGTTGTGAACAGGAAACTCACCAATCGGGAAAATGAGATCCTTACCGCCCAGCAGATCGTTCCCAAAACCACACGCATCGCTTATGATGCTATAGCCCTTTTTGTCAACAACGACAATCCCGATTCCGACATCCATTACGATCAGATAAAGGATATCTTAACCGGAAAAATTTCTTCATGGAACCAGATCAATCCCTCTTCGAACCTTGGCAACATCAAAGTTGTATTTGACAACTATAAATCAGCCAATCCAAGGTACTTCAAAGAAAAATTTGAACTCGACAGCTTGCCTCCCACATGCTATGCTGTGCAATCCAACCGTGAGGTGATCAGCTATGTTGAGCAATCATTGAATGCGATAGGTGTGATCAGTGTCAACTGGATCAGCGATAAACGCGACTCGGTGTCAAACGACTTCCTGAACCGGATCAAAGTCGTCGGTGTCAGTCGCCCCGGGGACAATGGCCCTTCTGCCAATTTCTATCAACCCTACCAGGCATACATTGCCGAAGGCCTCTATCCGTTTTTACGGGAGGTCTATTGCATCAACCGTCAAACATACAGTGGCCTTGCCTTCGGCCTCTCTGCATATATTGCCAGTGATAAAGGTCAGTTGATCATCCTTCATTCAGGACTGGTTCCAGCTACACAGCCAATCAGAATTGTGGAAATCAAACATTAAATATTAGGAGATATAGTTATGCTACATGTTGCTAAGAAACATGGTATCCTGGTTGTTACATTCTTGCTCGCTTTTTTTGTTTCGCCAATTCTTGCACAGGATCTTCAGGATGCCATCAAGCTTACTCGAAGTGAACAATTCGCTGCTGC
>JACNKI010000107.1:20378-39239 GCA_014382125.1 Bacteroidota bacterium
CATTTGCTCCTGCATACCGGGAATTGGGTTTCCTGCTTTTTAAAGCGGGCAGGTATTCGGAAGCCAAGAAAATGTTCCGGAAATTTCTGGAACTGTCTCATGGCAATATCCAGGCCCGTCTCCAGTTCATCAATACATTGATGGAACTGCGGGATTACCCGGAGGCGATCGCAGAGATAGACAAGGTATTGACAATGGATACAACCATCATTGATGTTTACAGGGCCCGGGCTTATGCCCTCTTTGAGAACAAGGAGTATCAGAATGGCCTGGTAGCGATGGAGAAATTTTTTAACAGATCTCCTGAGGATAAAATCAGGACTGCCGATATCACTTATTACGGGCGGTTGCTTTCAAAGAATAAAATGGATTCACTCGCCGCTATAGCGCTGTATGATGCATTTGAACGGGATACCTCAAAAATCGACCTCCTCTCTGAAGTAGCTATGAGCTATATCAAGATCAAAGATTACAATAATACGATCCGGATTTACTCGCTGAAAGATTCTGTTGGGGAGGCGAATGTTCTGGATGTTTATAACTGGGCGAAAGCATACTATAATATCAAAGACTATGAGAAATCAGCGGAGACGTTTGAGCGGTTCACCAAAGAGCAAACGACCTATGTACCAGGATTTGTCTGGTGGGCCCGCACCCTGTTTAACCTGGACCCCGAAAGTGACATAGGGATGGCCAAACCGGTGTATGAACAGATCCTTGTTATCACCAAAGAAGACACAGTCAAATACCACAAACAACGACTGGAAGCCTATTACTACCTCGCCTACTTTTTCTACCATCAATATGTACTGAACAAGAAAGATCTGGATCTTGCCAGGGAATCGCTGAAATACAACAAAGATGTTCTTGCCATTGATCCGGAAAACGAAAAAGCCAAGCAAATGATAGAGGCATTGAAGCGAGTGGTCAAATAATCTTTTGTATTTATATTTTTTTTATAAATTTGCCGTTTCAAATAAATGAAAGATATCAAGTAATCAATAATTTATCAACTAAAAAGTTACAAAAATGAGCAAGAAGACTAAAAAAGGCGGACAGGGTTTAGGTGACACCGTAAGGTCTGTTTTTACTACAGGTGCCATCATCGTTGCATTTATTGTTGCAGTGTTGATTTACCTGTTAGTCATGGGGAATCCCATCAACTTTGAAGGCGGAAACCCGGCAGGTCACCCGTTGCCAGGAAATTATCTGGGAATGGTATATAAAGGTGGATGGGTTGTCCCATTCCTGATTTCCATCAACCTGGTGTTATTGATCTTCTCCGTTGAACGCTGGATTACTCTCACTCGTGCCAAAGGAAGAGGAAGAATCAATGTATTTGTGAAAAAATTGCAGGACTTCCTGGATGCTAACCAGATTGATGATGCGGTTGCAGCTTGTGACAAACAAAGAGGTTCTCTTGCTAATGTCATGCGAGCCGGTCTGTTGCGATATAAAGCCCTGAAGGAAGACCAGACACTGGAAAAAGATCAGAAGATTGTGGCCCTGCAGAAAGAGTTTGAAGAGGCAACAGCACTTGAATTACCAATTCTTTCCCGCAACCTCGTCATCCTCTCAACCATCGCCACTGCCTCCGTATTACTCGGTCTGTTTGGTACTGTTCTCGGGATGATCCGGGCTTTTGCCGCCCTGGCCGTTGCTGGCGCCCCAGATGCCCTGGCACTCGCTACAGGTATCTCCGAGGCGTTGATCAATACAGCATTCGGTATCATTGGTTCACTGCTGGCTGTGATCTTCTATAACTATTTCTCGACGAAGATCGACAACTTCACCTATAAGATTGATGAAGCCGGATTCAGCCTCATACAGACCTTTGCTGCCACAACCAAGTAATTTTCCTGGTTGATGTCAGACGTTTGTACGTTTTGATCTGTTATTCATCAATTTAAAATTGAAGTAAATGCCTAAAATAAAACCCCCAGTCAGTACACCACGCATAGACATGACGCCTATGGTGGACCTGTTTGCACTACTCCTGACATTCTTCATGCTGACCACCTCTTTCCGCCCACAGGAGGCTTCCATGATCGATAGCCCTGTTTCTATTTCGCAGAAACAGGCTCCCGATTTCAACCTCATGACGATCTATGTTAACAAGGATGGAAAGTTGTTTTTCAATATCGATAACGGAAGAGATTCAACCACCAAATATCGTGAACAGATCCTGAAGAAGATGGCAGACCGCTATGAGATGACATTCACTGATGAGGAGTATGATCTCTTCGGACGTCTGGCATCTTTCGGTATGCCGATAAAAGATCTGAAGAAATGGATACATGGCGAGAACTCGCAAGAGAGGGATCTCCTCCAGATTGGTATGCCAATGGACTCAGCCGACAACCAACTTGGATATTGGGTCCTCTATTCCCGTATCGTGAATCCCCGGGCGGAAGTGGCCATCAAAGGCGATGCCGATGCCAACTACATGGTAGTGAAGGAGGTCATGGACCTGCTACAGGACAATAAAGTGAACAAGTTTAATCTCATTACCAATATGCAACCAGAGGAAGTCGGTTTGGATGACCTGCCACCGGAGCGTTAAATAGGAAGATGAGATCTCATTGATTAAACAAAACTGAAATATGGCTCAGATACAATCCAAAGACCAGGGAAAAGGAGGCAAAAAGAAGGCGAAGAGATACTCGACCGAGATCGATATGACCCCCATGGTCGACCTCATGTGTTTGCTCATCACTTTCTTCATGCTGACCACTGCCTTTGCCAAGCCAAAGGTGATGGTGATTACAATGCCTGAAAAAGATAAAACTGAAGAAGAAAAAGACAAGCCTCAGATCTCAGCTGAGCGTACCCTGAATATTTTACTTGCCGGGAATGACGAAGTCTTTTACTACAAAGGCCAACCGAAACCTGAAAAACCCATGCCCCAGCTGGTGAAAAGTGATTTCAGCAAAGATGGCATCCGAAGGATGTTACTGGACTGGAACCGTGACCTCTTTACTCAGATCACAGAATACAGGGAAAAACGACTGACCGGTGAGATTATCGTGGCCGATTCGACCTTTAACAAGACGATCAAGCAGATGAAGCTGGATGACAAGAAGGGACCGATCGTTCTGATCAAAGCGGATACCGCAGCAAGATATAAGGATATTGTCAATATCATCGATGAAATGGCAATTACCAACATTGCCAGCTACGCTGTCGTTGATATTGGGGAAGTAGAGGTGATGATGATCCAGGCAGTAAAAGCCGGGACTCCGCTTACAGAATATCCTAAGATTCAGGTTAGAGAAAAATAGGTCGAGTTTCATTATTAAAAATCAAGAAGGACTATGACAGCAAAACATCAAAGCGTTGAATCACTCGAGGAGATGGTCTTTAAGAACCGGAACAAGACCTATGGAGCGTACATGCTTCGGAAGAAGTATAAGAAGTATATGATTACCTCTATGATCGTAGCAATTTTAGTTATGGCAGGCATTGTGGCATATCCGATCATCACAGCCGTCGTAACCCAGGGAAGGATCATCAAAGAGGAGCTAAGCGTTGGCGCAGAGATGCTGGATATTCCGCAGGAAGAAGCCCCGCCGCCACCGCCGCCGCCTCCCCCTCCAGAAGCGCTTCAGGAGAAGGTGAAGTTTACAGCTCCTGTGGTCGTTGAAGATACAGCTGTGGACACTGATTTTGGAAAGCAGGATTTGCTTGCCGAAAAAACGAATACTGAAGTACCTTCCGAGGAACCCGAGTTTGACTTAGTGGAAGAGAAACCTCAGGTCATCGAACAGCCAAAGGAAGCGGAGATTTTCACTGTGGTTGAAGAGAATCCAACCTTCCCGGGCGGAGAAACTAAACTTTACAAATATCTTGGTGAATCCATCAAATACCCGGAAGAGGCAAAAGAGCTCGGTATCCAGGGACGCGTATTCGTCAACTTTGTCATCGAAACAGATGGAGCCGTCAGTAACGTAAAAGTTCTCCGTGGAATTGGTGGCGGTTGCGATGAGGAAGCCATTCGTGTCATTCAGTCTATGCCCCGATGGACCCCCGGAAAACAACGTGGAATCCCTGTCCGGGTTTCTTATAACCTCCCGATTAAATTCACCCTGCAATAACCAGACACGATTAATCGCATCCGTACAGCCGCAATTCATTGCGGCTCAAGAATTCATTGCGGCTCAAGAATTCATTGCGGCTCAAGAATTCATTGCGGCTCAAGAATTCATTGCGGCTCAAGAATTCATTGCGGCTCAAGAATTCATTGCGGCTCAAGAATAAAAAGGCACTCCCCCGGCGGTGCCATTTTTTTATGAAATAGCACGTTATTTGGAATCTTTCCGAAAGAAACTTTTATTATTTTTGACCTGTGAAAAAACTAACACATAGAGTTATAAAAAGTGTATGATCAAGCTTGGACAACAAATCGAAAACAAGTTCCTGGAAGCTGTAAACAACAAGAGCGGCAACAATGTGCTGGATTGCTATCAATGCGGAAAGTGTGTAGGCACTTGTCCGGTCAGCGACTTCATGGATTACCCTCCCCGTGAGATCATGCAGATGATTAAACTGGGATTGAAGGATGAGACATACATGGCCAATTCAATGTGGTTCTGCCTCACCTGTGCGGCTTGTTCAGGACGTTGTCCGAGAGAAATAAATATCCCGTATGTAATGGAATCTATCCGTCATCTTGCCATTGAAGAAAATGAATATTCTGATTCCGGAAAGGTGAAGCAGATCATGAAATTTCACGAGATCTTTATCGATATGGTAAAACGCTATGGTCGCAATTATGAATTGCGAATGATGGCGGAATTCAATATCCGGACCCGAAACCTCTTTAAGGATATGCATCTGGCCCCTAAAGCCCTGCTGAAAGGCAAGATACCATTGGGGGTAAAAAAGGTGAAGAGTACCAAAGCCATCCAGCGCATGTTTAAGATGGCCGAAAAACTAGAAAAGACCCAATAACATGTAGTATCATGACAAAATTGACCTATTTTCCGGGTTGTTCTGCACATGGGACCAGTGAAGAATTCGACAGCACGCTGAAGCTGGTGATGAAGTCCTTTGACGTACAAATGGAAGAGATCCCCGACTGGAATTGTTGTGGAGCCACCTCTGCCCACGTGATGACGGAAAACCTGGCCATGGCTCTTCCGATGAGAAACCTCGTGCTGGCAGAACGCTTAAAAAATAAAACCATGGGAATTGCATGTGCATCATGCTACTCCCGGATGAAGACCACCAAGGCGGAGATAGACGCCAATCCCGAACTGGCCCAAAAGATCAACTCTACTATTGTCGAGGAAGGTGAATACCATGGAGATGTAGATGTCAAGTCGATGCTGCAGTTCTTCTATGAGGACATCGGCCTTGAAACCATTCAGAGCAAAGTCACTTACCCACTCAAAGGATTGAAAGTAGCATGTTATTATGGATGCTTGCTTACCCGTCCTGCAGCTATCACCCGGTTTGATTCACCGGAGTATCCTATGTCGATGGACAGGATCATGGCAGCACTTGGAGCTACCCCCACCGAGTTCGACTTCAAAACAGAATGTTGTGGCGCTTCATTCTCTATCAGCGATACCGAGATTGTTCTCTCCCTGAGCGGAAATATTCTTGAGATGGCACAGGAGAGCGGAGCACATGCGATTGTCGTTGCATGCCCCCTCTGCCAGTCGAACCTGGATATGCGGCAGCCCGATATCGATAAGCTGGCAGGAAAAAAGTATAATACCCCTGTTTTATATCTCACCCAGCTGATGGCATTGGCTTTTGGCTCGCCCGTGAAAGATTTGAAACCCTCCAAACATATCATCTCTATTGAGCCTGCTCTGGCTCATATTGGAGAAGAGATTGAAATTCCTCAGAAAAAAGCGAAACCCAAAAAAGCTGTTGCAGCAGAAAGCGAGGTAAACTAATGGCACGAGTAGGTGTTTTTGTTTGTTTCTGTGGCGCTAACATCGGTGATTTTGTAGATATTCCGGCTGTTGTGGAAGAGACGAAGAAAATTAAAGATGTCAAATATGCCATCGAGTATAAATATGTGTGCTCCGACCCCGGCCAGCAGATGATCAGGGATACGATTGTAGACCACCGGTTAACCTCAATCGTGGTAGCAGCATGCTCTCCGCGGATGCATGAGAAGACGTTCCGGAAAGCCCTCTCCGATGCAGGCATGAATCCATACCTGCTGGAGGTGGCAAATATCCGGGAACACGCATCGTGGGTACACCAGAAGGATAAGGAAGCAGCCACAGAGAAATCATGTGATCTGATCCGTATGGCAGTAGCCAAATCAATAGCTAACGAACAATTGCACGAGATCTCGGTACCGGTAACAAAGCGTGCCCTCGTTATCGGGGGAGGGATAGCAGGCATTCAGGCTGCCCTGGATATCGCCGATGCCAGGATCCCTGTAACGTTGGTAGAAAAGAGCCCCTCCATCGGAGGACGAATGGCACAGCTTGACGAAACATTTCCCACACTCGACTGCTCCCAGTGTATCCTGACACCAAGAATGGTGGATGTGGCCAGTCATCCTTACATTGAATTGCTTCCCTACTCAGAAGTGACGGAACTTGATGGGTATGTAGGAAATTACAAAGCGAAGATCAAAAAGAAGGCCTCCTTCGTGAATTTCGATACCTGTACGGGATGTGGTACCTGCTGGCAGAAATGCCCGGTGAAAGTCCCGAATGAATTTAATATGGGAGTGGATAAGCGAAAAGCAATCTATAGCCCCTTTCCACAGGCAGTGCCTAACAAACCGGTTATCGATGCCGAACACTGTACAATGTTAATAAAAGGCAAATGCGGGGTTTGTGCGAAAGTGTGTGAGAAAGGATCAATCGATTATGAGATGAAGGATGAGATGATCGAACGGGAGATCGGAGCAGTAGTGGTTGCCACGGGATTTGATCTCTGGGATCCAAAACCCTATGAGGAGTATGGCGTAGGCCGGTTTAAAGACGTCATCACGTCGTTGGAGTTTGAGCGTATGGTTTCTGCTAACGGCCCTACCGGTGGCGTACCTGTTCGTCCCTCCGACGGAAACGTACCCAAAAACGTTGTTTTTATCAAATGCGTGGGCTCCCGCGACGAAGCCAAAGGGATCGAATACTGTTCTAAAGTCTGCTGCATGTACACAGCCAAACATGCCATCCTGCTGCATCATAAAGTGCATGATTCACATGCCTATGTCTTCTACATGGATATACGGGCAGCAGGAAAAGGGTATGAAGAATTTGTAAAACGGGCACAGGTTGAAACCGGCGCTACCTATCTCCGGGGCCGGGTATCGAAGATTTACAAAAAGGGAGATAAGTTGATGGTGATAGGCGAAGATGCCCAGATCGGACAGGTAGTTGAAGTAGAAGCCGATATGGTTGTCCTGGCAACAGCAATCTACCCTTACAAAGATAATCCCGACCTGGCTCGCCTCCTGGGAATCTCATACGATAAATATGGATTTCTCTCGGAAGCGCATCCGAAACTTCGTCCGGTTGAGACAGCCAAAGCCGGCATCTTCCTGGCTGGTTGTACGCAGGCACCGAAAGATATTCCGGATTCAGTTGCCCAGGCATCAGCTACGGCAGCCAAAGTGTGCGCGCTATTTTCAGGCGATACGATGAAAAAAGATCCGATGATCGCCTCTGTTAACCCTGAATTTTGTTCGGGCTGCGAGAATTGTGTCAGTGTTTGTCCCTATCAGGCTATTGTAACGGAAGAGATCCCAATGGGACATGGATCGGAGGAGGTCAGAACAGTATCCAAAATCAATGAAGGGGTTTGCCAGGGATGTGGCTCCTGTGTGGCGATTTGCCGCAGCATGGCCATCGACCTGGCTGGGTTTACCGATATGCAAATTATTAACGAGATAGTTGCTATCTGATGGAAACAGAATTAAAAGATAAAATTGTAAGTATTGAGAAACCTGCGATCGAAGCGCCTCCTGAGTGGAAGCCGATGATCATGGGGATCCTTTGCAACTGGTGTTCCTATGCAGGCTCCGACCTGACAGGGACCAGCCGCATTCAGTATCCGCCTGATATCCGGATCATCCGGGTACCGTGCTCGTCGCGGGTAGATCCATGGTTTATTATCAAATCGTTGCAGGCCCATGCCGATGGGGTGCTCATTTCAGGATGTCATCCCGGCGACTGCCACTATATCTCCGGCAATTACTATGCACGAAGAAGATTCCTGGTGACGAAGAAACTGCTGAATTTTGTGGGTTTGCATGAAGACCGTGTCCAGTTCTCCTGGGTCTCTGCGGCTGAAGGAGCGAAATTCGCCCAGGTGGTAGCGAAGGTTTCAGAGGATATCAGGAAGATGGGACCACTTCATTTGTATAAAAAGGAAAATACGAGATAATGGACTATACAATGCAAATACAGGACACTGCAGCCAGGCTTTTTTCCGAAGAGAAGATAGACCTCTTTATCGGTTACCGAAGTACGGGCTTCGACAACAACCAGGTGCCTGTACTGATCCATCATTACCAGGATGTGGAACAGCTTGTCTTTACCGATAAATCGGTGTTTAACCTTACCAACTACCTGAAGTATGAATATACCCGGAATAAGCGGGTTGGACTGGTGGTGAAAGGATGTGACAGCCGTTCACTAAACCTGATGCTGACCGAGAACCAGGTGAAGCGCGAAAACCTCTTTATCATCGGAATTGCTTGTGAAGGAGTGATGAATGAGCAGGGAGAGAAAGCACAAAATTGCGTAGAATGTGTGATGCCCGATGCAGTGATATACGATGAGCTGTTAGGCGCACCAACCGGTCAACGGGAGTATCAGGTTAATGCCGACATCAACGAGCTGGCAGAGCAACCGTTAATAGAAAGAGGCACCCATTTTGAAGAGATATTCGAGAATTGTATCCGATGCAATGCCTGCCGGCACTCCTGTCCCCTCTGCTATTGTAATAAATGCTGTATCGACCAGGAGACCTCCACCCTCTACCAGGGATCGAACACCACATCGGGTGCTTTCCATGCCCTGATGACCTGGTCTCTTCACCTGGCCGGAAGGTGTGTCGATTGCCGCAACTGCGAAAAAGCATGCCCCAGCCACCTGCCATTACATCTGTTGCACAAACAGAACGAGCAGGTGATCTACGAGAACTTCCAGGAACACCTGGCGGGGATGATCAAGGACGACCGCGGAGCGTTTTACAAGTACAGTATGAGTGATCCTGACGATTTTATCATGTAAAGAGAATCAGAAGAAGATGAACCTGACAACATATATCACCGAACCGGCTGGCCTTCAATCGTTTTATGAAGCGATTGTCGCTACAAATGAGACATATGCACCGGTAGAAAAGTTAGGGAAGTTTGATTACAAACAGATCAAAACACCCCCGGAGTGTCAGCCCGATTCTCCGATTGAGCAGACCATGAGCATCAAGCCTCTATTTTTTCCGAAATCGGCCAGGGTTATGAAGTACGAAGCTACCGCTGAAGGTACGGATGTGACCGATACGACTGAGGATCCGCTGGCCGGCAAACGGGTGATCCTGGGCGTGAAACATTGTGATGCACGGGGCCTGCAAGTACTTGACGAGGTCTACAAATGGGATTACATCGACACAGACTATCAAAAGAGACGGGAAAATACGATCATCATCTCAGCCCGCTGCGAACAGGCAGCAACCCACTGTTTTTGTACCTCCCTGGATTATGACGTGGAGCAATCGGATGCCATGGATGTGGCTGTAATCAACGGACTCGACGGGAAGGTGTATATTCAGGCCCGCACGGAGAAAGGAGAACACTTTCTCAAAGAGAACGCTTCCGGCCTTGCTGCCACCAATGGATCTGCTTTAGAGGAGATGAAGAAACAATACCAGGCCTTTTCCGGTTCATTCCGGTTGAAGATGGATTACAAAGAGATCAACGGGAAGATGCAGAGCCGATTTGAATCTCCGGCATTTGAAGAGGTTGCAACAAACTGTGTCAGTTGTAATACCTGCGCTTTTGTGTGCCCCACATGTCATTGTTTCAAGATCACAGATGAGAGGATCAGGGACGAGGGTGTCAGGTATAAAAGTTATGACTCCTGTAATAATATATACTTCACCCTGATGGCTGGCGGGCATAACCCCAGGCCGGCGAAGTATCGGCGATGGCGCCAGCGGGCCATGCATAAATTTGTTTATTACAAAGAGAGGTTTGGAGTAAATCTATGTGTTGGATGCGGAAAATGCACCATCTCCTGCCCCGTAAATATCAGCATTTTTGAAGTAGTAAACCAGGTATCGAACGTATGACCCAACGCCCTGCCCCTCCCCTTGAAGGGGAGGGATTAAGGGAGGGGTAAAAACCCAAATTATGGAACAACTTCTAGTCCCAACAATATGCACAGTTGACCAGCTCATTGAGGAAACCCCGGATGTGCGTACCTATCGGTTGAAATTCAAAGATGATTCCCTGACAGATAGCTTCAAATGGCTTCCTGGCCAGTTTGTGGAGTTTTCCCTGCTTGGCAGTGGAGAGTGCACCTTCTGCATTGCCTCGTCTGCCACACGGAAAGGCTATTTTGACTGTTCGATCAAACGGGCAGGTATCGTTACAGCCGACATTCACAATGAACTCGATGAAGGAGATGAAGTGGGGATTCGAGGTCCCTATGGAAACTGGTTCCCGCTGGAAGAGCTGAAAGGGAAGAACCTCCTTTTTATCGGAGGGGGGATCGGCCTGGCTCCGTTGCGCTCACTGATCCAGTATGCTATCGATACAAGAAACGAATACAAAGATTTCACGATCCTTTATGGCGCCCGCACCTCAGCAGACATTTGCTATAAAGAGGAAATTGAAGAGTGGAAAAACAATGAATCACTGAAGGTGATCCTGACCATTGATAAAGCTGAGGAGAAGTGGAAAGAACATGTTGGAGTGGTTCCAAAAATCCTGGAAGAGAAGGTCAATCCTGTTGTTGAAAACACGAAAGTCATCACCTGCGGTCCTCCCATCATGATCAAATACACCCTGATGTCACTGGATAAACTTGGTTTTGCACCCAAAGATGTCGTCACTACCCTGGAGATGAAGATGCAATGCGGCTTTGGTAAATGTGGCCGTTGCAACATTGGAAGCACATATGTGTGCAAGGATGGACCGGTGTTCACCTACGAGGAGCTGCAAAAGCTACCGGACGAATTTTAGCTTTCAGAAATTGAATTGCGTATATTTGTATGATTAACGCCTTCCATAATGGATAAAGAGAGTAAAGGAAAATGGGTTGCTGTGATTCCGGTCATCATCCTTGTCGTGCTGTTTTGTCTCTATGTTTTATCGATGACGGTTGGTTGATCAACTGAAAATATACCAAGGATATGGATAAGAAAACGACCCATCTGAACCTTTTCAAGCTCATCATGATCACCCTGGCGTTCATCATGAGCATCAGGAACCTGCCAATGCTTGCCGAAACCGGCTGGCAGCAAGTGTTCTATATGGTGGTTGCCGCCATCATTTTCCTGATCCCGGCAGCTCTTTTATCTGCAGAGCTTTCAACGGGCTGGCCTACGTCGGGCGGAGTTTACACATGGATCAAGCTGGCTTTCGGAGAGCGGGCTGCCTTTATAGGCGCCTGGATGTTGTGGGTACAGATGTTTTTCGGCATGGTGATGATCGGATCATTTATTGCAGCGATGATCGCTTTTGTGTTTGACCCGAAGCTGGCCGACAACAACCTCTACATCGCGATCATGATCATCGTCATGTACTGGATAGTCACGCTGTTGAATCTGCGGGGGATGAAGTTCGGCAGCATCATCAGTTCGGTCGGATTTATCGTCGGGGTGCTGATCCCCTATATCCTGATTCTGGGATTTGGACTGGTATATTTCATGGGAAACAATCCTGTGGACCTGCCCGATTTCACCTGGGATCGTGCGTTACCCGACTTCACCAGCCTCGATCACCTCACCTTTTTTGTAGGGATCATCTTCCTCTATGCCGGGATCGAGGTCTCCTCTGTACATGCCAACGAAGTGAGAAACCCGAAACGCAGTTATCCGCTGGCGATGCTGATCGCCGTGATCATGATCATGACCCTCAATATCTTTGGCGCATTCGCCATTGAGATCTCAGAGCCGAGAAATGACATCAGCTTAGCGTCCGGCATCATGCAAACCTTTACCATCTTTTTCACCAAGGAAAGTGTTAAATGGCTGATCCCGGTGGTAGCGGCAATGGCTGCTATCGGGGCGTTCGGACAGCTTAGCACCTGGGTGCTGGGCCCCTCGAAAGCGATGTTGCAGGTAGCCAGGAATGGGAACATGCCTAAGTGGTGGCAGAAGACCAACAAAGCCGGTGTACCCATCAGGTTTGTCCTTGTACAGGCCACAATGGTTTCAGTAGTCGCATTGATCTATGTAGTTGTTCCGGTTATCAACACCGGCTTTTTCATGGTACTGATCCTGACTACCACTCTCTATGCTGTCATGTACATTCTGATGTTTGCCTCCGGCATTCGGCTCCGGTATAAGTACCCCGATGTACAACGTGCATACCGTGTTCCGGGAGGGAATGTTGGGATGTGGATCCTGGGATCGGTTGGGTTGCTTGCCATGTCTTTTGTTATCCTGGTCAGCTTCTTCCCACCCGCAACACTGGCGATCGGCAGCCCGCTATTCTACGTGTTGTTCCAGGTACTTGGGCTGACGATCTTCATACTGATCCCGATCATCATTTACAAGTTTCGAAGGCCTAGCTGGAAATCAGCAGAAAAGAAGTCATAAACCTAAAGATATAGCATATGAAAAAAGAGCACCACGTCAACATCGATGCCCTGTTCATCGGCCCTAAATCAGAGAATATTAAATTTTTCAAAGAGACCATCTGCGAGCTGATAGATGAACATGCATTCTGGCGCAAAGACTTTCATCCCGAAGATGACCCCATCATAGGAATGGGAGAGCAGCAGGAGAAGCATTCTAAGGATACTGAGCAACGGATCCTGGAGACGTTGCAGAAGATGAGCTCCCGGCTGAGAACAACCTCCATGCCCTGGCACTCTCCTCGTTACCTGGGCCATATGAATACCGACATCCTGATACCGGCTATCCTGGGATATGTAGGAGCTATGCTGTACAATCCTAATAACGTGGCCTATGAAGCATCCACGGCCACCTCTCCTATGGAATTGGAGGTTGGGATGGATTTTGCCCGGCTGATGGGATTCGACATGGAGAAAGCATGGGGACATATCTGTACCGACGGGAGTGTAGCCAATCTGGAAGGGATCTGGTATGCCCGTAACATCGCCTCTATCCCTTTTGCCGTAAAAGCAGTTCGCCCGGAACTGGTTAAAGAGATGTCGGATTGGGAACTTGCTAACATGACAGTTCCGGCCATTCTTGATCTCGCGGCGAAAGTAAAAGATGTGTGGGAGGAGATCCGGAATCATTCGGTCAGAGGCACCGGTGTGATCCCGGGCCAGCTTGGGAAATGGATCGTGCCTCAGTCGAAGCACTATTCCTGGGTGAAAGCAGGAGAGATCAGCGGAATTGGCCTGAACAACGTGATCAATATTCAGGTTGACAATAATTTCAGGATGGATATCAAGGTCCTGGAAAAAACCATCAATGACCTGGCCGCCAAAAAGATCCCGGTACTTGGGATCGTAGGTGTTCTGGGTACTACTGAAGAGGGAGCAATAGATCATTTCGATCAGATTATCGCCCTTCGCAAAAAATTCGAAAAAAACGGAATCTCGTTCTACGTGCATGCCGATATGGCCTATGGCGGGTATGCCCGGTCGATCTTTCTGGATGAAAAATTCCAGTTCCTGCCATATAACGATCTGAAAGTCAGACTTCATAAAGAGGGTGTGATCAACCAGGACAGCATTGATTGGCCTCCCAAAGAGGTGTATGATGCTTTTGAGGCGGTTTCAGAGGCCGACTCCATCACCATCGACCCGCACAAGATGGGGTATGTGCCCTATGCTGCAGGAGGGATCGTGATCAAAGATAAGCGCATGCTCGATGCCATCTCTTTCTTCGCAGCATATGTGTTCGAAAAGGGGACGGATGTTCCCTCCCTGCTGGGAAGTTATATCCTCGAAGGCTCCAAAGCAGGAGCTACCGCTGCAGGAGTTTGGGCGGCTCACCAGGTGGTGCCACTGAACATGCTGGGTTATGGACGCCTGATAGGAGCCAGCATTGAAACTGCCCAGAGGGCCTGGGGGAAGAGCCAGGAGATAAAGACACTTGAGATCGATGGGGTGAAGTTCAAACTCGAAACGCTGGTCAAACCCGACTTCAACATGGTTGATTTTGCGTTCAACTACGAAGGTAATAGCAATCTGGAGAAGATGAATCAACTCAACCTCGATATCTATAACCTGAGCTCCTATGTGGCCGGACCGGTCACACAGAATGATTTCATCACCTCTCATACAGTCTTTTCGTTCGATAATTACGGAGATGCTCCGGCAGACCTGGCTGGCCGGCTGGGAATTCCTTTCAAGGAGTGGAAAAAGGTAAAAGAGTTACGGGTCATGCGGGCATGTATCATGACGCCTTATCTGACGAAAGACAAGATAGCCAAAAATTATTGGGATGATTATCTCAACAGCATGAAACGGAAGCTGGCAGAGATCGTTAACCAGAAATAGTATATTTCTCTGTGACCAGGTTTTCAATTTTCCCCACGAACGATTTGTTGATCGGGAAGACTGTAATTTCAAACTCCCAGGTGGTGTCAGACTGCTTAACCAGGCTGATTACAGGCATCCGGTTAACCGACACCCACGGTGTGGCGAGGATGGTGGTTTTGATCTGTTGCATGATCTCAGGCTGATCCTCTTTTCGGTCACAGACCAGGTTAAAGGTATAGCCCTGAGTTTGTCCGGCTGGTTCGCTGATAATATTTACCGCATCAACCAGCTTGCTGTAAGGGATAAAGATGATCTGGCTGTCCTGTGTCTCCAGTTCCACCGAATAGTTGCCAAACTTCCGGATGGCTCCTTTCACTCCTTCAACATGTAGCAGATCACCTACTTTCAGTCGGGTAGAACTTCGAAAAACCACGCCTGCAATCAGCTCTTTCAACCAGTAGCGGGAGATCCAGAAAAGCAGCATCAGTATGAGCGCAAGTATAACGTAAACGTAGATCTCATCGGCTTCGGAGAAGAGAAATAGAAACCATGACAGGAAGATCAGCCAGATAATAAGTTCTGCGACCGGGAAGAACTTCAGAATATATTTTCGAGGGTTCTCTTTATAGAATATCAGGGGTAGCAGAAACCTGAGCAGGCGGATCACGAGAAAGATCGCCACACCCCATCCGATTAATCGAAGAAAAAGATACGCAGGATCCGGTCCGGTTATTTCCATGACTATTGAGCTTTATGTAACAGGTTAGTGAATGATATGTTTCAGATGAATATATATGTATCTGTTCAGTTCATAAATGTGGCCCGCCCGTTCGTTGATCAGTCCTGCCCGCTTCAGGAAGAGGAGTTGTTTCTTTACTTCGGCAGGGGAATCCATGGTGATTCGTTGCAGTTTGGGGACGTTAAGTCGCTTATGAAAAATAAATTGCGACAGGTAGACCAGGATCTCCGGGCTGAGCTGCTCCAGCATGGAGTGATCGGGTAAATGCGGCTGCCTGATGAAAAGGATGTTGTCCTGCACATCGGTAATATGGGCCATCCAGGCAAGCAGGGCCGCGCCTATGTTTCCTTTCGTATAATTAAAGTAATGGGCAAACAATTTTGCCTGGGTTGTTCGGGAGAATCGTGAATTTCGTTTATCCGCTCTGCGGATCTCCAGCTCGCTGGATTGATGTCGGAACATCAGCGCTTCCCGGATTGAACGGGCATTGAATGGTTGCAGGTCAACCGTGGAGAGAAAGCAGGATTCAATGCCGTTCATCTGGTTGATGACACGGTAACTATTGGTTGTAGCGGTGATGATAAAGAGACATTTTTGGCCATATTTCCTGATCAGTTCACCGATCAGTTGAACCACTGCTGATCCCTTTTCCGATTTCTCCCACCAGAGTTCCAGGTCATCGATGACAATCAGGGAATTTTCTTCCAGGGATGAGAAAATGCGATGAGCTGATCCCTCCAGTCCGGTACTTTCGCGCAGGGTCTTGAGAAAGATTTTCGGATCAGCGGAACCGGCCGGAGGAGAGTTCAGGGCATACACAGGATGACCAGGATAGAGGTTGGTAGAGATGTAGTTGAGGAAAAACGTTTTCCCGGCACTACGCTCTCCACGGATTAATATCCCACCCGGGGATCCTTGCATATACCGGGAGATCGCTCTCTCTATGATAGAGATCTCTTTTTTCCGGTTCACCCAGAATTCCGATTTGAAGTTAAATTTCTGCAGGAAGAGTTGACGGTAGTAAAAAGGTAACTTGTTCAATACCTCGTCTGAGGGCGTCACGCGTTCGCGAAGAGTCAGCAAAGCGTCAACTGTCGATAACTTGCCCTCTCCCTGGCTGATCTTTTTAGCATAAAGAAGGGCATCGCTTTGCTTGTACCAGACACCGGCACTGATCCTAACTACGTGTAGCTTCAGCGACCGGTAGGAATTCAGAAAGAGAGAGCGCTTCTGTTGTGATTTCCTCTTCTTTGCATATTGTTTATAGACATAAGGTGTTTTCAATAACCTGGAGAGAGTCAGTTCATCCGTCGTATGGCAAATTTTGTGTTCGAAATCCTGGCGGAGGGTATAAAGCGTATTCCGGATGCTTTTCATCTCCTCCGCTACAATGTTACCCTGCTGTGTAGCGAACGTCAGGAGCCCTTGCCTTCCGGGATAGATTCCCGGCGACTCCTCCTCGCGTAAAACCATCTCAAGGGTACTCTTTGCTTCCATATTCACGTTTCCGATGCTGATCAGCCGAAGGGAATTCCTGATCCGGGAAGCAGCATGATAAAGGGTGGCCGGAAGGGTCTCTTTGACCTGTTCCAACGGTTCGAAGAGATTGCTTTGTACGTGGTAATCTACCAGTTGATAAGTTGGCACCACCACCCGTTTCATCTCTTTGTCGAGGAGAAGACCGGGATCTTGTACCATGGCTGGGTTGAGGAGATCCGTTTGAGCAGGGAACTTGTTCACCAGGGCCTTGATGCCAATGATAGATTTATCGATGATCCGGTCGAGAGATAACTGGAAATTGGTCCGGTTTCCCCATTCGATCTCCTCTTCATTCAGATGAAACTCAGCCGAAGGATCTTTTCTTAACTCTTCCAGGTACTTGCTTACATGTTCGTTCAGAATTTCTGCATGCCGGATAAGCCGGTCGCTGGTTAGCTCATCGATATCAGAAAGGACATGTTCAACGATCTTTTTCAGCCGGGCAGAAAACAACTTAAGCTTGATATCGATTGAAATTCCATTGTAGAGGAGATCCCTGACGGAAGACCAACGCTCAGGGAGGTGTGCGAATTTTTTGAGGATACGTTGCATGTATCCTTTACTTGAATGGCCGATATTCAGGTTAGCCGGACCCGAGTCAATTTTGAGGTAAATATCGTCGAAAAGAGCTGAGATGGTCTCGGCCAGATGAGCTAAAAGAATCTCCTCAGCTCCGGCATTCAGCTTTTTCAGTTTTTCAATGGCTTCCGTAATCTCTTCCCTTCCATTAGCAAGAGATTCTTGTGACACCCCTTTTTGTTCAAAAAGAATGAAATATCGATGCAAGAGATCAAGCAGCTGCCGGAACTCTTCTACATGGGCGACGCTAAATTGACCAAGTTCTCCGAGGCCTTCATCCAGCCGCCGGAAGAATGCTTCCGGTAAAGACTCCCGGATGAGGTGCTGGAACCGGATCGTATAGGGGATGCCCTCTTCCAGTTTCTTCTCAGACCGAAGTATCCGGGTCAAACGCTTATATCCTTTTGTTGAAAAGTTATCCTTCTCGTTTACTACCATGTGCCGGGGATAGAGATGGACAGTGATCTTTCCCGGAGCTTCCTCTGCCACTTCCCTGATTCCAGCCAGCAGCGTGTTCAATCCCCTGGTGATCCCTTCACGTTGTTTTGTCTGGATGGTTTGCTGCAGCTCGCCGATGATCTTCCCGGTACGGATCAGCTGATTCGTTTTCATGATCGTCAGCTGGCGGGTTTGCTGGTCGTCGGATAAACTCTGGAACGGTTTGGACTCAATCGTCTGGAACGACTCCGAGATAATATTCTCCAACTCTCCTATTTTGTTGATGTTGTATGTGAAGACGGGCTGGATATAATCGTAACAGAGGCTGTGAACAAGTTGCAAACAGGAAGCATGCAACTCCTTTAACTCTTCCGGAGCCTCTTCGGGAAGTACATGTTCGGATGATGGTTTAATCTCATGGGTTAGATCAACCCCGGAGTCTTGTGGGATCTGTATATATGGATGGGTATCAACAAAAAGACGTTCTTTCTTGAAAGTTGAAGATGCATTGATCAGAAGGACAGTCCCGACCTGGTTGAGCAGGTTATTCGTCCGTTCCACAAAGTCAGCCTCTTTTCCCTTCTCGATCTCAGGGATTCCGGTAATCACCAGGTCGGTAGAATGGGATTCGGCCAGGAGGATCTCATAAAAGGTACGTTGTTCGATATGGTTGTTGATCACCTTCACCGTCGCCAGGATACGCAGACTGTCAAGTAGTTGTTCTGCTTCCCGGTGGATATTCTCCGCGCCATTGGAGTGCGAATTAACGATTATCAGGCGGATATTGGCACTTCCCCAGGAGTCGGATAGTAGAAGTAGTTTTGAAAGCGCCAACGCCAGATTCCCCTGGTTGGATCGATCTTTCCACCAGATGTCGATCGTACCGAACTTCCCAAACCCGGCCTTTTTGTCGTAATCAAGGAGAAGCACATTCAGGTCCAGGTTGTAGAGGTTGTTCAG
>JACNKI010000071.1 GCA_014382125.1 Bacteroidota bacterium
ATCCAGGATCCAGCATCCAGTTATCCAGCATCCAGGTTATAAATCTCCTGGATATCTTTCAATTGTTCCTGAAAATTAATGTTTAAATCAACCAACTCACCAGTTTTTACATTGAAAATCCAACCATGTACCAGGGGAAACCCTTTTGTCAGATAGGTTTTCTGAACTACAGCTGTTTTGATGACATTAAGGCATTGTTCTACAACATTCAACTCTACCAGACGATTATATTTCTCATCTCTATCGGAGATGGCATTTAATTCCGTTTTATGTAACCGATAGACATCCCTGATATTCCTAAGCCAGGGATTCAAAATCCCCATATCTTTCGCCTGCATTGCAGCTTTTACTCCACCACAAAAATAATGGCCGCAAACTACGATATGTTTCACGTGCAGATGATCCACTGCATAGTTGATGACACTCATCACGTTCAAATCAAGATTGCTGACAATGTTACCTATGTTCCGGTGTACAAAAACCTCACCGGCCTCGACACCCATCAACTCCCCAGAGTCAACCCGACTATCACTGCATCCTATATAAAGAAAATCCGGGTTCTGCCCTTCAGCGAGCCGCTCAAAGAACTCTGCATCACTGGCCTTTTTTTCAGCAACCCATCGTTTGTTATTCTCAAAGATTTGCTTGTAACTGTTCATTGAAGATTCGTTTGAATGTCAAAGATACGATTACTCTATTTTATAGGGATAGCTCAGAATGTCACTCCCCATAGAAACCTCCATACCCATTGATCTTCATTAGGAAGAAATGCTCCCTGGACGCCCAGCTCAAACGGAGCCAGGAACCTGAGGATGTGCATTTCGGATGTGAGTTCAAAGCCGGTGGAAAGACTTTCATGATTTTCATTGTGACCATACCCGTGTGCCCAGTCGCAGAAGAGATTCAGTTTGAACCGTTTGATGTAGAGGAGAGAACCCAGGCTGACATCCAGCCGCAGGAAGGGAAATTTATAGTTTACCGACAAAGAGGTTAACTCTGGTGTGTATATCGCTTCTGTGCCACGTGGGAAGGCGATCAGGTTGGCAAACTTGTAACCGTAAACGAGGTTATCACATCTTCGCTGATATCCACCATAGATTCGAATTCCATGGTGTCGAAAGATACCCGGGAAATAGAGATTCCCTGAGATTCCAAAAACGGCTCCCATATCGTTCCCGACAAAGGGGGTATGCCGGTATTGTATGTCCAGGTTCTGTCCCCACTTTGGGTACATATCCTGATAATTCGACCGGAGATAGTTATACATGTATAGGCGGTAATCCAGGGTATTGATCGATCCTTTGGTAAACTTGTCAGGGGTTGTTTTATCATGGATCACATAGATCCATGAACTTCCGATCCGGGGTTGGATCCGCATGTACCATAAGCCCCGGGAGAGATTCAGCGGGACGCTAATCGTCGCCTTGAGGTTGCTCTCATTCCAGGTATACCGGAACGTCTCACTGGTTTGGGAGTACTTGCCAGTTCCTGCACGTTTGCCATATGAATATCGCATATCAATCACCGGGAACCATCCCTCGTAGGAAAGATCGAGGTAAAATTTTCCGGTTCGTTCACTCAGATCATACTCGTAGCCGGCTCCGGCAAACATGGTGCTGAGAAGATTCTGGGAGAGAACCGAAACGCCCGGTTTCAGCGTTAGATTATTGGCATCAATGGAGACCGGCGCCCAGCTATGGATGTTGAAGAGATGTGCGATCTTCTGATATCTGGTAACTGGATAACTGGATGACTGGATAACTGGATGAATCGAGTCATCGAGCATCGAGCATCGAGCATTGAGTAACATGCTGTCCTGAATATTAACCCCTTCCTGCCTAGCCAACATTTCAGCCAACGCAAAGGGTTGTTGATGAATGCTGTCCAGGCGGATCCAACGGGAAGAATCGTTATCCCGTGAAACGACCATCATTCCATCAGCTCCATAATCGGAGTAGGTAAGCCTTTTTCCATCGGGAGAGATCGCCGGATCTGACGCCTGAAACCGGGCAGAGGTTACCTGGTAGATCTCCCGTGAAACAGTATCGATGGCATAGATATTTTCAATGCCTGAGTAATCTGCCGAAAAAAGCAGGTGGTTTTGGAAAAAGAGGGGAGGACCCCAGATTTCCCTGAAGGAAGGGGCGAGAATGGTCGTGGTATGTTGGTTCTTAAGATCCTCTATCTGAAGAGATTTCCCTTCACTGGTCAGGAGAATATAGGCAATCTTCTTTCTGTCAGGTGACCAGCTTGGCTCCAGTAAAAGCCCGTCGTCAGGGGCGGCAATGGATTGGAGGAGTTTTCCGGTTGTTGTTTCCAGGATATCGATAAAGGAGTGATTCTCCTCTGTGATCCTTACAGCCAGAATCCGTTCTCCATCAAACGACAATGCTGGCGCAAAATAACGGCTCTTCCGCGTTAACTCCTTAACACTACCTGCCTTCCATGCCTCTATGCCTATATGCCTTTGTCCCTTTGTTCCTCTGTCACGCTGTCCCTTATTCCTCTTCTTCCGTATTTCTAATGACCGTATCACCGAATAACTCCTGTTCTCCCACCGGATGTCAGGCCTGTACTCGGTCCAGATCACCAGGTTCCCGGCAACAGAATGACTCCCAAGTTGATAAGCACCTAACCGGCAAAGATTCTCCTCCCGGCCTTCAGGACTCATCAACACCAATCGCCGTACACCTTCATTACTCCATCTGGAAGCAATGTAGATGGAATCGTTCAGGAATTGTGGCCGGCTGTAGCTGGTATAGTCAGAGGCATCTGGTTTGGTGACACGACTAAAGGCAGAGCGCCAGGTAGAGTCCTCCTGCTGAAGCCAGGCGATCACAAGTTCTTCCATCACCTCTCTGTAGAAACCGGTTTTCCATAAACCCGTTTTTTGCTTGATGCCGGCATTGAAAGGGACAACCATAAACGGGAGCCGGGCTACCTTGTTCAGAGTGTGATTCCATAGCTCGTAGCCATATTTTTCCCTTCCTTTTGCTACCAGTTGGTATCCAAGCGTGTAGGCGTTGGGAGTGAATGTTTTGTAAGAACCCATTGTGGCGAGGTCGTAGGTGTAGATCCCTTTTTGTAGCAGTTGAGCCCGCAGAGGAGCAGAAAAAGAGGCGACCCTTCCACGACCTGAATTTGACAGTGCAGTCTCCGTTACCGTCGCATCTCCTTCCAAAAACCACTGAGGAAGGTATAAACCCAGGACAGCACCCGCAGCCTGCTCCCCAAAAAGGTAGTATAAGGCTTTTGTAAATCCACGGTTCATCATGCTGGTTTGAACAGCATGCCGGTATTCATGAAGCGCCAGCTGCTCGAGCCACGGTTCAGCATAGATATCCTGTGGTGGGCATGAGTAGAGCTCTATCCGCCTGGGAGCCCATATTGTCATACCATTCGAAACAGTTGAATGGGAATGGATGATAAATGGCATCCGTGGGACTTTCGCTTGTAACGACTTCGTTTCAAATTTCGTTGTCAGGTTAAGAATCCTGGCCAGGGATTGGGCGTTGGATTCAAAACTGCAGGGAAAGATGATTTCAAAAGAATCGGTTTTGATCCGGCTCCAACGGATGGAAGCAGGATCCTGGCCGGTAGAAAAATATTGGCCTGAAACAGAAATGGTTAATCCCAGGAGAATTAGCAGAAAATATCGCTTCATGCACAACGCTTTTCCAGACTCTAAAATTAAAAACAAGTTCCAGCCATCAGATACCCCTGCACATACTCCATGATCCCTTGTTCAATGGAGGTAAACGGTTTTTTATACCCGATAGATCTCAATTTACCCATGTCAGCTTCTGTAAAATATTGGTATTTATCTCGGATATCAG
Organism: Bacteroidota bacterium; assembly: GCA_014382125.1. Lineage (GTDB taxonomy): Bacteria > Bacteroidota > Bacteroidia > Bacteroidales > FEN-979 > QYOJ01. Next base: position 3,837 of record JACNKI010000071.1, read on the forward strand.
CGGGGGTATCAATGAAATTGATCTGTGGGGAAAGGTTAAGAGAGTTAAACACAGCCGTGACAAGATCAATAAAGGTGCGCGCATTTCCGGTGCCAAGATTGTAGATCCCCGAATCCTGCTGATGATTCATCATAAAGTACATCACATCGATCACATCTTTCACATAAATAAAATCACGAAGCTGTTCGCCATCCTTATATTCCGGATTATGAGAGCGAAACAGTCTCACGGATCCCGTATCGCGGATCTGATTGTATGCATGAAAAACCACAGAAGCCATTCGTCCTTTGTGGTATTCATTTGGGCCGTACACATTAAAGAACTTCAGTCCGCACCAGTAGGGGGGAGTGCTTGTTTGTGTCAACACCCACTTGTCAAATTCATTTTTGGAAATGCCGTAGGGATTCAGTGGCTGAAGTTTCGGGATGAGATCATGATCATCGCGATATCCCAGGGAGCCATCTCCATAAGTAGCTGCGGAGGATGCATAGATTAATGGAATCTGGTACTCAACACAAAGTCGCCAGATCTCTTTGGAGTAATTCAGGTTGAGTTCATCAAGCACCGACATGTCGAACTCGGTAGTATCTGTACGTGCACCAATATGAAAAACAAACTCTACCAGCTTATTATTTTCCCGGAACCACTCGGCAAACCCGTTACGGTCGATCACTGCTTCAACGGCTTTATCTTCTGTATTTCGGGTTTTCTCCGGATGGGAAAAATCATCCACAATCCCAATCTCCTTGATCCCTTTATTGTTGAGCTTGCCAACAAGACAACTTCCGATAAATCCGGCCGCTCCGGTGATGATAATCATGTGTGTGCGATTTTTGAACAAAGATAGTGAAAGTCCACTAGTCTGCTAGGTCCAGAATCTTGCAATCTCCTCAAAACTCTCCCGCTCCTTGAGTACAGAAAATACTCCATCCCTGATTCCGAGAATTCGCGGTGTCTGCCGGCTGTTGTATCTCGACCACATCGAAAAGGTATACCCCCCTGTGTCGTGGATGATGATGTAATCTCCTTCTTCTACTTTAGGTAAGATCACGTGTTTTGCTACAATATCGCCTGCGAAACAAAGTGGACCAGCCAGGTTATAGGGATGTTCATCCTTGCCCTCTTTGAGGTTGCCCTCTTTGTCAAGTACGCTGTATTCATGCATCCAGTCAGTCGGATTCAGACACTCACGAACAAACAGATCAGCACCCACGTGAATCATCGCCGTGTTGATCCCCGGATCCCGTTTCACATACTCTACCCGGCTGATCGTAAAGCCGCTATTCACAAACACCCACCGCCCGAACTCAGTAATTAGACCCCACTTGTCCTCTTGCCCGCTCGTCCGCTTGTTCATTTCCATGCCTCCATGCCTCCATGCCTCCTTCCCTCCAAACAATCCCGGCGCCCTTACCTTCAATGCTTCCACATAATTTTCCATCCGAGGTGGGTCATGATCATACCTGTATGAAACAGGCAATCCACCACCAATATCGAAAATGGTTATTGGCTGTTCGCCGTTCGCTGTTCGCTGTTCATTTATTTCGAGTGCAAAATCATAAAGTATCCCTACCCCTTCAACCAACATCTCAACTGAGCAGCCCTGGGATCCTACATGCAGGTGAACTCCCGTTAACCAGGGGTAGGTCAAAAAAGCTTCTGTCAACTCATTCCGGTTTGTTTGGATTGGAACCCCGAATTTGGAATAATCGCCGGCAACACTCGATTCAAGGATTGTTCCAAATCCTACCTGGGGATTGATCCGGATCCCAATGGTAGAAGAAGAATCAACTTCCTTGAGTAGAATATTTACTCGTTTTAATTCAGAGAGGTTATCGCAATTCAGATGGATTCCCTTCTTCAAGGCAAACTGAAGATCGGAAATGGTTTTGACAGGAGAATCGAACACAATCTTATCAGGCGAAAACCCTGCTTGTAGAGAGAGATTAATCTCTCCAACTGTAGCCGCCTCAGCACCGACACCCAGACTCCGGGTAAATTCCAGGATCTTTGCCAGTGGGTTTGTTTTAATAGCTAATCCATGGAGAGTATCAGGTGGGAAGAGAGATATGAGATCCGAGATTCGCGATTTCAGGTAGCCCAGATCCTGAAAAAGAATAGCCGTATCCTCTTCACGTACAAGTCCTTCTTTCAACGCTTGTTGAACTATATCAGAGATCTGATGTCGCGAGATATTCATTTGCATTGTTAATCATCGATTTTATTTCCTAACTCAATCAATGTTTGAATCGCTCTTTTCCCCTCTTCCCCTGGATCCAGGGTAAATTTGTTCACATATAGGTTGATATGTTTTCTCATGACCTCCTCATCCATCTCCCGGGCATGCAATCTCACAAACGGCATCGCTTCATCCGGATGATCCATCGCATGTTGAACACTTCGGCTCATGATCCTGTTCAGTTTGTCAATCACCTCTTTACCCAGTCCTTTCTTAACAACAATGCCTCCCAGAGGAATAGGACTCTGTGTCAGATCTTCCCAGTATTCACCCAGGTCCATGATCTTGACCAATCCTTCCTGCTCATAAGTAAAGCGATTTTCATGGATGATCACCCCGGCATCAACTTCCCCTGAAAGAATAGCATCCTCGATGTCGGAGAAACGCATGAACTCCTTTTTTCTTGCCTGGGGGAAAGCAGTCTTAAATAACAGATGAGCTGTAGTTTGCTCCCCGGGTAACGCAATCCGGATATCCGGTATCCGCTCATCCGGTATCGGACTTCTGGCAATCAGCAACGGCCCATTCCCGAATCCCATCGCACTGCCGCTGTTTAATAACTCATACCGATCCTGCATCGATAACCAGGCATGAAAACTGACCTTAACCATATCTGTCTTCTCAGTTATCGCTGTTAAGTTCAGCTCCTCAATATCCGCCAGCCTGTAATCAAATAACAATCCTTCTAGGTCAATCCTCCTGTGTACAATAGGATCGAAGATAAAGGTGTCGTTCGGACAAGTAGAAAATGCGAGAGAAAACATTTGATTACGAATTACGAATAAATAAGCCCAATTTCTAATTTCAAATTTCTTTGAATAACTCATCTAACACTGCCATAAGGACTTCATCAAGCCTCTTAATAGCCAGCTTCAGATCCCATTTCGCCTTATCTCTCTCTCCAACCAGGTTAGAGACGGCCCGGATCTGGGTGCAAACAACACCTTCAACCTGACATGCCCAGAAAAAAGCCGCTCCCTCCATACTCTCCACATCTGCTGGAAAGAGAGTTTTTAACTGTCTTAATTTTCCGGGATCTGTTAACATGGTATTGACCGTATTTCCTGTACCGGTTTTGAGTTGAATCAATCTTGTCATCTTAGGGTAGTTCAAGTTGATCAGCTTTCCTTGATCAAATGGAAATTCATCGAAATCCAACAGTCCCGCCTCAAACAGGGAGAGGAATCTCCCATCTTCTTCAACACCCGCTTCCGGAATACACTCCTCGGTCACATGGATCACAGATCCGATTGGAATATCTTTGGAATAAGTTCCACAGATACCGGCATTGATAGCTAGATCATAGTCGCTATGAGCCAGGTATTTACCAAGGTAGAAAGCAGTTTGTACCATTCCGATGCCTGGTGTCAGCAAGTCAATCTCCAGATAATCATTACGCAATTTATGCAAAATGGAAGGGATTAGCGCGATGTTTTCAAAACGGGCAGCCAGAGGCTCAACCTCAAATCGGGTAGCAGAAACGAGCAGGATTTTCATAACAAACAAAAATACACACAAAATGTGTATTTTTGGCTCCTGCAAACACATCTCTAACAACATTTTCATGGAACAGATCAAAAAGACTCTCAGAGAATCGGCGAAAATGCGATGGGCTATGATGCTGCTGGTTAGTACGTTGATGGCAGCCAACTACTATTTTTACGATGCCTTGTCACCATTAAAATCGATTCTTCAGGAGCACCTGAACTTCTCCTCGCAGGATTACGGAATTGTAGCCGGTTTTTATGCATTTCCAAACACCTTCCTACTGATGGCGATCCTGGGTGGGATCATCCTGGATAAACTTGGGATTCGCCCAACCGGGTTTCTTTTTGCCGTTTTCATGCTGATTGGTGCGGTGTTGACAGCCTATGGTGCCACAGACTATTTCAATAGTGGTGGCTTTGGGTACGCTTTCCTGAACTCTTTCTGGACAGCATATTCACCGGGATTAAAGATGATGGCATTGGGGATGTTGATATTCGGACTGGGTGCAGAAACCAGTATCGTAGTGATCAGTAAGATCCTCGTAAAATGGTTCAAGGGATATGAGATTGCACTTGCCTTCGCAATCAACTTGGGTATTGCACGAATAGGAACAGCCCTGGCATTCAATGTTTCACCACGATTGATCATGCCAGATTTCTGGACCTTTCCCATCTGGTTTGCCGTGATGCTTCTCCTGATTGGATTCCTGGCCTTCTTAATCTATATGATGTTTGATGTCAAACTCGACAGACAGATTAAAAGTTCAGTGAAGCTGCTGGATGCTGAGGAGAAGTTCAAACTTGCAGATCTTGGTAAACTCTTTACCAACAAGTCCTTTCTCTACATAGCCTTCCTCTGTGTTACCTTCTATGCCGCCGTCTTCCCATTTCTCAAATATGCCCCTGATTTCTTTTATCACAAATTCGGAATATCCCGGGCAGCCAGTGGCGATATTGCATCGCTATTGCCCTATGGAACGGTACTCTTTACGCCACTTTTTGGTTGGTTTGTGGATAAACGAGGGAAAAGCGCGTCGCTGATGATATACGGCTCGTTGTTGCTTGTTGTGGTCCATCTGCTTTTTGCCCTGACGAATTTTAGTCCCTATGTCCTAATGGTACTTCTGGGGATAGCATTTTCCCTGGTACCTGCGGCAATGTGGCCCTCTGTAGCGAAACTTGTTCCCGAATACAGGATCGGTACCGCATATGGCGCGATGTTCTCCTTGCAAAACCTGGGATTGTTCGCCGTTCCGATCCTTGCCGGATATATTCTCGATAAAACCAACCCAGGTATAACCCCGGAAGCTATAGAAGCCGGGGCGACCCTTGTTTATACACCAACAATGCTCATGTTTGTTGGTTTCGGGGTCATTGGATTCCTCTTTGCACTGCTGTTGAAGTGGAACGACAAATCCTCCGGCTATGGTCTTGAACTGCCATCTAATATGCAAGTGGAAGCGAAGGAAATGGAGGAGAGAGTTTAAACGCCAACTGGAATGAGATACTGTTGTATAAAAATATTGATCTTCATATATCTTGGAATTTTATCCTTCTCCGGGTTTGCTCAGTTGAACCGGAGAGGAACACCTTTTAGCTCCCTCTATCAAATTGATCAACCAACCAGTGCAGATCGAATACTCACTCCCCCCAATAAGGAAGTTGTAGAAGCTGAAGATATTCTTCATCCAATACCATATCGCTTCGCAATTAACTTGCCGGTAAATGTCTGGATCTTTGATCCAGGATCCGGGATAGAATTGCCCGGGAATAAACTTATGTATCGTTATACTATCCACGCTCCCGGAGCTAAAGCCATAACAGTCTATTTCGATCAATTTTTCATCCCCGAAGGAGGAAAATTATTCCTCTACAATCAGGAGAAGTCAAAAATTATTGGTGCCTTTACAGCAATGAATAATAACTCGGAGAAACTTTTTTCCACTGCATTGATCCCCGGTGACAGGATTATCCTGGAATATAATCAGGCTGCAGGGATCTCAGAAGTTCCACAACTCCATATCTCTGATATCGCTTATGCCTATAGAGGAGTTCCTGAGTTTAAAGAGATCACCGGTTTTGGGTCATCAGGTCCTTGTGAAGTGAATGTCAACTGCGTGGAAGGAGCCGACTGGCAGGATGAAAAAAAAGGCGTGATGCGCATCGGTGTAAAGAAGTTTGGAGCCACCTTCTGGTGTTCAGGATCGCTTCTGAACAATACCAGGCAGGATAAAACTCCTTATGTCCTGACTGCCGATCACTGTGGTAATGGAGCTACTCCTCAGGATATCAGTGAGTGGATCTTCTACTTTAATTATGAATCAGTAACCTGTCCAAACCCACCGCTTGAGCCACTTTCTCGTTCAATGACAGGTGCAACCGTTAAAGCAGCCAGCGGGGATGTCAATATCAAGGGTTCTGATTTTTTTCTTCTGATGCTCAATCAAACAATTCCGGATACATTTGATGTTTGGTTCAATGGATGGAACCGTCGGGATACCGCCAGTCAATATGGAGTAGGTATCCATCATCCCCAGGGAGATATAAAGAAGATCTCTACCTATACAACTCCGCTTATTTCTACCAATTGGAATGGACACCAGGAGATGACTCATTGGGAGTTAACCTGGTCCGGAACACTTAACGGACATGGTGTTACTGAAGGAGGCTCCTCGGGATCCCCGCTGTTTGACCCTGTTGGAAGAATTGTTGGCGCCCTGACAGGAGGAGAAGCTTCATGTGATTCGTTTGCTTTAAACCTGCCCGACTATTACGGGAAATTCTCCTGGTCGTGGGATATGAATGGCCCCGATACTTCCGAACGATTAGATCACTGGCTCGATCCGGATAATACAGGAGTGGAAGTATTGGATGGGATTCCTCTTGGTATTCCGGAACCCATTATTATTCCTGCAGAACTTCAGGTTTACCCGAATCCGTCATCCGGCATCATCCATTTGAAATCCAAACTTTTTGACTTTGGAAACATCATCCGGATCACCATCTTTGACTCATGGGGAAGGCCTGTTCTGAGATCAGGAAGAAATATTGATGATTCGGATGAAATACAGCTGGATCTCTCCACTCTGCCAAATGGATTCTATGTTATACGGATACAACTGGAGGATCAAATCCTGACGGGAAGGATTATCAGACAATAAGAATGGAAAAGGGGATTCTTGAAGAGGTTAAAAAACTCGTGGTGGATACAAACTGCCCGGTTGAATCCCGGGTCATTGCTGAAAAGATTTGTAACGGCGCCCGGATCACATCAGAAGAAGGACTCTGGCTCTATGAACATGGCGAACTGGGCTGGCTGGGTATGCTTGCTGAATTGATCAGGCATCAACTACATGGCAATCACGTTTACTTTATCCGTAACTTCCATATCGAACCAACAAATATTTGCATCAACAAGTGCCGCTTTTGCTCCTTTTCCCATCACTTCAGCCAGACTCATTGGGAACTGACTGTCGATGAGATCTTAGAAAAGGTCTGCGAACAACCCGAGGATATGCAGGAAATTCATATCACGGGGGCGGTCCACCCCGATCGTGATTTATATTATTATGGAGATATTCTGAAACAGATCCGGGAAATTCGGCCTGGATTGCATATGAAAGCCTACTCTGCGGTTGAAATGGATCATATGATCCGGCAGGCTGGACTAACCATTGAGGATGGATTGAAATACCTGAAGGAATGTGGCCTGGGATCTATCCCGGGAGGAGGAGCAGAGATCTTCGATGAAACCATCCGGAGTGATATTGCCGGGATGAAGTCATCATCGGAAATGTGGCTTGAGATCCACGAAAAAGCACACCGGTTGGGGATCTCTTCAAATGCTACGATGTTATATGGCCATCTGGAGACCTATACCCACCGGATTGATCACATGGATCGGCTACGACACCTTCAGGATAAAACGAAAGGATTCAACGCATTTATTCCACTGAAGTTCAAAAACTGGAATAATGAGATGGCACAACTCCCCGAACTTCCTGTCGTGGAAGATATGCGGAACTATGCTGTAGCACGCATATATCTCGATAATATTCCACATCTGAAAGCGTATTGGCCGGCTATTGGAAAAAAGAATGCCCAACTTACTCTTTCCTTTGGCGTTGATGATATGGATGGCACCATCAACGACTCAACGAAGATTTACTCTCTCGCCGGCGCTGAAGAGCAAAGTCCTCGATTCACGGTTTCAGAAATGCAGGAATTTATACATCAGGTTAAGCGCATACCTGTAGAGCGGGATTCACGTTACAACCCCCTCTGATTCTCCCCCTCTCCTTCAGGAGAGGGGGTCGGGGGGTGAGGTGATTTGATCCTCAACGCCGGGGGGTGAGGTGATATGATCCTCCATGCCAGGGGGTGAGGTGAGTTCTCTTTCAATCCGTTCATGCACCAGATTCGCTAGCTGTTTTGGTTCCAGGTGTTTAAAGGATTGATAGGGAATAGGTTCGAGGATTACCACTTGCATGTTGTGCTGTTTGGAGATCAGAAAGCCTCCTTTTTTAATTGCATGGGAGGTTCCTTTGATCACGATAGGAAGGATGGGTGAATGGGTGTCGAGTGCCAGGTGAAAAGCGCCTGATTTAAAAGGCTGCAACCGGCCGTCTTTGGAACGGGTTCCTTCCGGAAAGATCATCATCGAATTGCCATTGTATAATGCTTCACGGGCTTTTTCCATCATCCGGTGCATGCTCGACTTTTTGCCTCTGCGGAGAGCGATGTACTGGTTCATTGCCATGTTCCAGCCGATGAATGGGAAGAAGAATAGGGAGCGTTTGGACACCCATTTAAAGTGAATTCGAGGGGTAAAGAGAACCAGGATATCCGCCCCCGATTGATGGTTAGAAACGATGACATAGGTGGCTTTGCGATCAATGTTTTCTTTGCCCGATATATGTAACTTCCACATGGGATTTAACCAGAACACGATATTCGACCAGATGCAGGAGAATTGATGCGTTAGATATCTCCTTCTGTCAAATGGGAATGTCACAAGCCAGATTATCAATGCGACTGGAAACAATATAGCAGAGCTTCCGAACATCTCTACCCAGAAATACACCGATATGATATATGTTCCTAGTTTTTTAATACTTCCTCCATTTCTCAATCAATTGTTGAAAGTCTTCCGGCAATTTTGAATCAAACTCCATCTTCTCCCCGGTGGAGGGATGAATGAAAACCAGCGATTTTGCATGTAACGCTTGCCTGGGCAGGATTTTGAAACAGTTATGAATAAATTGTTTATATTTAGTAAAGGTTGTCCCTTTCAGAATCTGAGCTCCTCCATATTTTTCGTCATTAAACAGCGGGTGTCCGATGTATTTGAAATGAATCCGGATCTGGTGCGTCCTGCCAGTCTCCAGCACGCACTCCACAAGGGTAACATACCTGAAACGCTCAAGTACTTTGTAATGAGTAACCGCATGGCGTCCGATCTCCAGGTCTTTAGAAACATTCATTACTGTCCTGTCACGTGAGCTGCGGGCGATATTACCTGTAATGGTTCCTTCATCCTCTTTCAGGTCCCCCCACACCAATGCAACATAGTTGCGGTCGATGGTATGATCAAAGAACTGCCTGGCAAGCTTGGATTGTGCCAGTTCGTTTTTAGCGATCAGTATAAGTCCGGTTGTATTTTTATCAATCCGGTGTGCCAGGTATGGAATAACATCAGAGTTTTCATCTCCTGGAGAATTCTGAAAATGGTAGACCAGGGCATTCAAAAGGGTTCCTGTGAAATTGCCATGCCCGGGATGGACAACCATCCCAGCCTCTTTGTTAATGATCAGGATATCGGTATCTTCGTATATGATATCGATGGAAATCTCTTCAGGATGGATTTCCGTATCTCGTGGAGGATAGGCAAGCACGATGGTAATGACATCAAGCGGTCTCACCTTGTAATTGGATTTTACAACCCGATTATTTGCCAGTATATTTCCTGCTTTGGCTGCCTGTTGAATTCGATTTCGGGAGGCATTAGCGATTTTCGAGAAGAGAAATTTATCAATCCTGAACGGTGTCTGACCCTTATCTGCTTCAAACCGGAAATGCTCATAAAGTTCACCTGATTCTTCTGTATGTTCATGGAACTCACTCATGATAACACAAATTAGGTAATAGGTAATTAACGAGTGATGACCAGCTTGGATGTAGCCAGGGTCTGATTCGACCTCCCGGAAAGGGTAATAATATAAATTCCGGGTACAAATCCGGAAACATCTATTTCTCCGGTAAAGAGTCCTTTTTGTATCTCCTGCCCATAGAGATTGTAAATATGGATCATTGTTCCTTCGCTGTTTTTGATAGTTGCAGGCATTTCAATATGGATCATGCCGGTTGAAGCCGGATTGGGATAAATTTTCAGATGAAGTCGTTCTTCCATCTCATCAGGAATGCCCAGTGGAATGGGTTTCCCAACGATTGGTCGGATCATCAGTGAGCCGTTAAAAGCACTTGTAACCCACTCTCCTGCAACATTATACATGATCTGCTCCCGGTGGTTATTGTACCGGTCGAATCCCAGATTCAGATTGTCGTTTGTGGTCTGTTCCCACCCCACATAGAACGTGGTTGTAATCCGCAGGGGAGGATCCAAATGGTAGGTAACGAATTGATTCAGGCTATCAGCAAATCCAGGTTCTACAAGCGAATAGTATAGTAACTCTCCGGGTTTGCTGTTGTTGTCATTCCAAACGGTTAAATAGAACCACTGGACATTATCGCCACTCAAGGTCTCGTTGAAGAAGAATTGAACCGCTCGTAGCGTATCCGGGGTTTTGTTCAATTTGAAACGATAGGCCAGCATCGAACCGGCCGGAGAAAGTCCATATCCGGCATCCGGCGTGCCGTCATCATAAGCGTAATAGTTATAAAACACCTGGTTGGCGATCATGGAGTCTCCCAGGTTAGAACCGTCAAGGGCTCTTACCACGTGTTTGATAGCAAAGAGTGCGCTATCTCCTGTACTGATAGGAAACAGGTATTGTACCGGTGGATGAGCAAATGGGATGTATGTCACATATCCGAAAGTATAGAACGGTTTGATGATATACTCTCCCCCGTCATACTCTTTTTCCCATGCCCCTCCGGGTGTACTCATGATATAATCGTAGCTGGAATTGTGATTCACAAGATCCCTGTTACTAATCAGAATACCCAGTGTATCAGCCATTTCGTTTGTAGGATTATCTGAATATTGAGGATATGGCATGGCGGAATAGTGCTTGAGCATCGAAGGAGGACGTTCAATGAAAGTGATCTCGGGTCGCAGTGTATCTGAATTGGCACGACCGATGTTTAAGTAGATGTTATCGAGGTTCCATTGAGAACAATTACTTTGCCAGCTTGGTTCGGCGGAACTGGCCAGACTGACGAAGTTATAAAACTGAAAGCGGAATTTCTTTTTAAAGAACTGGGAATCGACAATTGGGATCATGACCTGTACAAAATACTGGTTATTTTTCAGGTAGAAAGTGTCAAGTGATAGCCCTTCAATCCCCCAGATCTCTTGCCAAACAGCCTCGATGTGTGTTGTATCGGTAGGAGTAATACTATCCCAGGCTGGCTTGATCAGGAATTGCAGGAGCAGTGAATCGGATGTGTGAGGTGGCTTCCCTCTTCCCTGCGGTTGGTACCAGAAGCTCAGGTAGACCGAGTCGGCCGGAGAAAGAGCTTTCGGAACCGGAGTAAATATGCTGTCCAGTCGAATGTAGCGAGAAGTAAGATGGTCTGCCAGAAATGTAGTTGGCCCCGGAACAGCATCCGGATACATCTGTCCCGAATCGCTGATCGCATCCATCGTCACAGCTCCACGGTTTACAGGAAAAACCGGGATATCTGAATTCACAAAGGCATAACGGTCGATCCAACGTTCAGGACTTGGGAAGACGGTAGGTTCACGAAAATCGTCAAAGAAAGGTAGCTCCATTGGAATGGTATCCATGCCATTTGTAATCGCTTTCAGAAAGCCGTTCTCAGCTATCTTCGCCTGAACAACCGGATTCATTTGCAATCCAACAAGCTGCTCCTGAGCATAGGAAGAGACGAAAAAAAGCAGGAATATTATAATATATGATAAACGCATCAAAGATTTACAATTTGCGATTTTCTCACTATTTTACCATTTCACCAACTCACCAGTTCACCAGCTCGCCAATTCACCATCTATCCCCCAATATAGTCTTCAACATCATACCCCCCAATATCAGGAATTGTATCTTTCTTCTCCTCTTTGATCGGGATCTGGTAGCTGCCACTCCCGGTTCCAACCACCAGATCGATCCTGGTTCCTTTATAGATTCGTACTTCCGGTTCGATAGGCTGACCATCAATAAGTTGTTGCTGGACTGCATCTGCATCAAATGCAGGGGTATAAAAGAGATTTCCTACCTTTAATCCGTAACTTTCCAGCATCGATTCAGCTTGCCGTAGTGTCAGGAATTTCAGATCGGGCATCGAAACTTTATCTGGTGTAGCTGAGGAGATAGTTATATAGATCTGCCTGTTCTTTTTAACCCGTGAATCAAACCAGGGATCCTGGTAGATGATCGTTCCACGAGGTAAGTCCGGGTCAAAAACCGAATCCAGGACAATAAAACGGAAATCGGAATAGTATTCATTATGAATAACATCTTCCATGAGCTTTCCTCTCAGGTCGGGAACAGGGAGGTACTTATTATGTCCGGTATATTTTGACAGGAAGATCAGTGTTCCCCAGATGATTGCCGCTGATATCACAGAAGCAATAAGGAGTTGCTTGATAAATTTCCAGCTGAAAAGAAACCTGATGAAATCCATTCCTCTATTTCCTAAAATAACCTGAAAATGTAAAATTTATTGTATTCACGACCCAATGGCAAACATACGAAAAATTGCCTTTTCTGCCACGGTCGTTTTTTTATGTTATTTTTGCCATAAAGGAATTCTATCCATGATAACGGTTGCAATAGTTGCCGGAGGTGATTCAGGAGAGTATCATATCTCCATGATGAGTGGCAGACAGGTCGAAAAGAATATCGACCGGGAACGATTCGATCCTTATATTATTGAGATCAGGAACGATCACTGGAAGTGCATTTCGAAGGGAAAAGAGGCTGAAGTTGATAAAAATGATTTTACATTAAAACGGAAGGGTAAACAAATCAACTTCGACGTGGTCTTTAATGCCATTCACGGAACTCCGGGCGAAAATGGAAAGTTACAGGGCTACCTCGACATGCTAAAGATCCCGTATACATCCAGTAACCTTACAACATCTGCCCTGGCATTCAATAAATCATTCTGCAAACGTGTGGTGGACTCTTACGGGATTCATATTGCCAGTTCGGTTCATCTTAATCAATATCAACGAGATTCAGCACTGACTTTGCTGGAAGATATCTCCCTGCCCTGTTTTGTGAAACCCAACTGTGGCGGATCCAGTGTGGGAATGACACAGGTTACCCGGGAGGCCGATCTTCAGGATGCGTTGGATCTGGCATTTGCAGAGGATGATGAGGTGATTGTCGAAAAGTTCATTGTGGGGAGGGAACTAACCTGTGCAGTCCTACGGTCGGATGGCAGCATGGTGACCTTTCCTGTGTGTGAGATTGTGACAAAAAAGGAGTTCTTCGATTACGAAGCGAAATATTCTCCCGGACTCACAGATGAGATTGTTCCGGCCCCTGTTCCCGAAGAGGTAATCCGGGAATGTCAACGAATCTCAGCCTTTCTCTATAATAAACTAAATTGCAAAGGGATCGTCCGGATCGATTACATCTACTCCGGAGATACCTTTTATTTCCTTGAGATCAATACGGTTCCTGGCCTTACCGAAGACAGCATTGTTCCGAAGATGATCGAAGCTTATGGATGGAGCTATGCTGAGTTGGTCACCAGAATGATCGATGAAATTATATGAAACTTTTATTTGCTACCAACAACTCCCACAAACTCCGTGAAATTCGTGAAATCGCCGGAAAGGATTACCAGATCCTCAGCCTGAATGATGTAAACATGGCTACTGATATTCCGGAGACCCGGGATACCCTGGAAGACAATGCCCGCCAGAAAGCACAGTTTATCTACGATAAAACCGGATTCAGTAGCTTTGCCGACGATACGGGTTTGGAAGTTGATGCCCTTGATGGTCGTCCGGGAGTCTATTCGGCCCGCTATGCCGGCGAAGGATGTTCGTTTGATGATAATGTCAGTAAGATCCTGGAAGAGCTGGATACCATAGAGAACAGGAAAGCATGCTTTCGATGTGTGGTTTGCCTGATCCTGGATGGCAACGAATATCTTTTCGAAGGCCGGATACCGGGAGAAATTAGCCGGGAACGAAGAGGAACGGATGGCTTTGGATATGATCCCGTGTTCCAGCCTGATGGTCATATCCAAACATTCGCCGAGATGCCTCCTCACCTGAAAAACGGCATCAGCCACCGGGGGATAGCGGCTTCTAAAATGTTTCGTTTTTTACAAAAAAAGTAGGGGCGACCGGTCCGGTCGCCCCTACTTTTTGTATTCCAAGTAAAGACGAGGCATGCCTCGTCTTTATGGATATTACGGGAATAACACCCCGGGATATTTAGTGATATCCACATACGGGAGAGTACTTCCATACTGGGCGTTGATCGATTCAATGAAAAAGTTCGCAGCAACAGCATTTCCACGGGGAGTAAGATGAATGCCATCCAGGGAGAAGCCTCCACCTTCGATAAACTTTGTATTCACTTCTACACCGTCCCAGATCATACCGGGTTGTAACTCTTTCAGTTTGGCGTTCATATCCACCCAGGCTATACCGTTGGTCTGTGCCAGGCCTTTTATGGTCTGATTGTAACCGGCAATTGCAGTTTCAATGTTGGTGATCTCATCCTGTGTCAGCACAAACTGACTAGGAATCGGCCAGGGAGTTAAGGTGATGGAACTGATCAGACCCATCCCGTAACACTTCATGGAATCCTGGGGAGCGGTTAACAGAACAAGCTCTCCAGGTTGCATCTGGCGAACCTTAAAGAGAGGATGAGGCGAGGTAGGATCTGCTACCAGAAAAGGATTGGGGCCAGCATGATAAACAAAGGGCAATTGGAATAAAGACATGGCGTGGTTGACCAAATTCGCAAGGCTGTCGTTCAGCACCAACCCGTTGTATGGGATAGTTGTAAAGAATGGAACGGTTGTGATTTCCGGGATATTGGCAATAATCCCTTTCGCACCGTTGCCAACCAGACTTTGAACCACCTGACCCATCGCAAATCCGAAGGTCTGCTGATCTGTAATCGAATCACCAACCCCACCGGATGTAGCGTATCCAAGTACATCGTTATTGCCTAGCCAGAGAGCAAAGAATGTAGGATTCAGCGGAGCAATCTCCTGGATCACCATATTGGTAGGAGAGGTAGCGAAACGGGCGTAATAGGGATTCATCAGAGCATATCCGGGAACAAGCAGATGGAATGATTTGGCGCCCGGGATCCCCAGATTATTCACCAGATACCCAACGGGCCCAAGTGGTTCTCTGGGACCAATATCGGGAACAGGCCCAAGAGAAGTTCCAGCACAACTGGTTGCGTAACCCAGTTTTAACCTGGGCATTGAACCTGGAAATTCCACACCATATTCACTGGTGACAATCGGTTGTACAAAATTACCACCCCCGACAAGTTTAAACTGGTTGGCCATCAGGTTTGCGAAAGAGGTTTCCTGTGCTGATTTGTATAATGCTCCGTCAGCAAATCCAGCCATAAGTGAATTTCCAACCGCAACGAAGCTTGTGAAGTTTGCACTGCCCGTGGTGGGCGTCAATTCGTCAATCTTCGGTTCACAACCGGCAAGAATGACGAAGGAGATAAGGATATAAATCAGTTTTTTCATAGCGTTCAAGATTTTAGAGTTAGAAATTGTATGTTAAACCGATACCGGGAATATAGATTTGGCTCTTGTATGTGCCGGAGAAGTTCTCCGGGCTATAGGTGCCTTCCCGTTCCAATCCCATCACATATAGAAACGCAGCATCGATACTGAATCCTTTGAACGGAAATACAGATAATCCTGCTGTGAGTCCGATTTGATTCATGCTCGGTGTCTGTGGATTGAGAAAACCATCCGGTACGGGTGTAGGATCAAAATACCCACCCAACCTTGCCGTGATGATTTTGTTGATCTTGTACTGAAAACCAATACGTGGGATCAGCTTGTTCTCATACATGGCCGGTGCCACTGTTTGATCGAGGGTAGCTGTTTTAGTTTTAAAGTCGAATACCAGCGTATCATAAGCATTCCAGAAGACATAACAGAGGTTGATCCCGATCAGGAATTTTTCTTTAATCTCATAGGAGATGCCAAAGTCAAGGTTTGCCGGAAGAGGTAATGATGTAGAAACCTTCGTGTCAGGAAAACTTGATTGAAGGGCAGACGGAACGCTAAAGGTGGCATCGCCTTCATCAACCTTCATGTTGATCCGCGAACGATAACTCACTCCAATATCCAACCCTTTGACAGGCCGGACAAAGATCCCGCCGTTAAATCCGACGTTGTATGCGTTTCCGGTAATTGTAGCTTTCCCTTCGGTACCATTCTGTCCCTCAAGTGGTAACGCTTTGTTAAGTTCCACGTTACCGAATGCAAGCACAAGGCCAAAACCGATACCGAAGACATCTTTGATCTTGTAAGAGAAAGAGGGCTGAACAGTAATGGCTTTGAAAGCCAGGTCCTGAATCAGGTAACGCCCCTGCCAGGTTTCTCCCCAGGATAATTTGTTGCCGTATGGCGTATTCACAGCAATCCCGATACTAAGGTCATCAAAGGGTTTAAACGCTGCATAAAAGTATAAAGGAGTGTTGAGGATATTGTCGATGTTGTATTGGCCCATCACATCCTTTGGCTGGAAAGTCGTCCGGGCCATCAGCAGGCTGACACCTCCTGAGAAGCTGAATTTAGACGATACAAAAGCCATCGCACCAGGATTATAAAAGATGCTGCTTGCATCATACGCCAGGGAGGTTCCAATCAAACCCATCCCAATGTTACGCATGCTATGCAAACTCACCTGGTAACCACCGCCGAAAGTTGTGGTTACTGCCAGACAGATACCCAGCAGTAAAGCTGTAAATCTCCGCATAGTGTTTGTTTTTGGTTAATACTTGGTTGCAATAATACAAAAAAATAAACTTGCAAGTAATTATCTGGTCAAAATGTTATGGCTTCATCATATCATCATCGAGTATCGAGCACCGAGCATCCAGCATCGAGCATCGAGCATCCAAAATCGAGCATCCAGCATCGAGCATCGAGCATCCAACATCGAGTATCGAGTATCGAGCATCCAATTAATTAGTACTTTTGCGCCTTAAAATTATCGAGAATGAAACTAAGCGTTGGAGATAAAGTAAAATACCTGAATGCTACAGGAGGAGGTGTTGTCACGAAGGTGATCGACAGCAAGATGGTAATGGTTTCGGATCAGGATGGATTTGAGATTCCGACCCTGATAAGCGAGCTGGTCAGGATCGTTCACGAGGAGGCAGGAGCCAGGTTTTTTAATGAACGTTTTGAGACACCATCAAATCCGGAGAATGATCATGGAAAAGTGCGTTCTGAGGAAGAGGAACTTCAGCTGGAATCCCTTGATCCACGCTTGATAAGAAACCGTAAGTCCGAGGATATCTACCTGGCATACGTCCCTCACGATCAGAAGTGGCTGATCACAGGCCTGGTAGATATCTATCTCATTAACAACACATCTTTTGATCTGATCTATAACCTTTTTCACCGAATTACCCGGGACCAATACAGGGGAATCGATTACGGCTCACTCTACGCTAATACCCGATATCTGTTGGATACGGTCAGCCGTGAAGATCTTAACCTGTGGTCTGATGGATCCCTTCAGTTTCTCTTTCATAAAGAACAACTGAATAATGTTCTTCCCCCATTTAATTCAGATTTTAGAATCGAGGGAAAGAAATTTCATAATGAAGGAGCCTACCGCGAATCTCCACTAATCAGAGAGAAAGGGATTATTGTCAAGGTGGTCTCACTAAGTGACTATCTGCTAGAGAAGGAATAACTATCGGCTAACCGATATTTTCCTCGTATAGACTTTATTACCTGTGGTTAATTGCAGGATATAGACACCTGGCGTCAGGTTCCGTGCATCAATCTCAACCTGGTGTTCACCGGCTGACAGATACCCCGGTCGGAGATTCCGAACCTTTTGTCCGAATGTGTTGTATAAGTTTAACTCCACGTTATCCGGATTAACCAGATAGAAATAGGCTCTGGTTACACCTGAGGTTGGATTGGGAAAGACCTTGAGTGCACGTGTTTGATCAAAGAGATCAAGGGCAGAAACCAGATTGGCATTAAATTCTGTCATCTCTTTATCTGTGAAGTTTCCTCCCGAAGCAATTTCGGTACCCTGATCATCTTGTAACATGTAGAGCCCGTTTCCATGACTACAGCAGATCCCTTGTCCGCCGGCATCATAAATAGTAAAGGTGTAACACCCTTCAACCGGAATCTCAATGGTATCGCGGTGGATGACTCCGGGAACGGAATAGGGCCCACCACTTTCAATCACCGTGCCCTGATCATCTTTTACATCCCATGTAGTCTCTTCAGGATTATCATCGGTTTTGACAAAAAGATAAAGTGTGAATGTGGTAGCCTCAGCACTGATAATGCCAAAGTTGATAGTGTCATTCTTAGGATACTCATCTGTATTGCTGTTCGGGTTATCAGTATATACCTTGAGTACATTGGTGGCTTCTGGTGTAAAGGCGTATTCCGGTAAATTAATAATAGCCCTCTCCAGTGGACCAATTGAACCTGTCCAGCTTTCAGTGACTACTGAACCATCATTGACCTTATAACTGAGGTCAAACGATGTGATGTTATTATTGCCGTTGTTTCGTATTGTTACAATTGGATTAACTAAGCCACTGCAGTTTGTGACAGAGACGTTGGAGACATCAAGAACCTGGAGATCCCGGTCGTATGGAAGGGTCACCATGTCGGTCGAACTGTTGGCAGCCTGGTGAACCTCTTTGGTTGTTTTATCCTGAACGAAACCGACTGCGGCAAGCTCATCAATTTCATATACCTGATCAGGTTCAAAAGGCCAGCTTGTCTCAATGATAAGATAATCACCCGCTTCAAAGTCTGAGAAGGAAGTTCCAATATGGGATGGTAACATTTTTTTCATGACGTGATCAAAATCGGTCTCTCCGTTAGTACCTGGAGGGGAAGCGAATTGAACCAACTTCTCGATGACGACATTATGCGCAACCATGTTTCCACTAACAGCCTCAGTCGCAGAGGCAACCATAGTAACGAATATCTCATCCTGTGCGGCGGATATCGTGTGTTGAAGTGAGATCTCGAAAGGAGATGAAACAGCACTTCGGTTATTGATCACAGACCACTGTAGACTATTACCACTTCCATTATAGACATTTCCGTCAACTACTGAATATGGGACGAAATTGACATTGTAGTAACTCCTTCTGGCATTATTTTCGGGAATATTTGCCAGATACATCGGATCATTCCCGGGAGCCGGCCAGCTCATATGGTAAAAGATTGCCGTAAAGACAGTTGGATTGGACATTAGCCACCCGTGAATTTTGGCATTTGCTGTCACGCAGGGCCCGCATGTTGAGGAGGTAAACTCCTCTAATAAAACCAACCGTTGTGTTTGCCCGAGTCCAACTGAACTCAGAACAAAAACCAATACGATAATAAAGAGTAATTTTTTCATTTTTTAAATGCGAATGTTTCAATTGGTAAAGATACCACTTTTCCTGTTGGGTTGCTTAAGTATCCAAAAAAACGGAAATAGAAACAGAATTGGATTTTATATAGTATCTTTGCAAACACCAATAAAAATTCAACAAACCATCATACCTTATTGATTATGAAAAAATTGTTATTATCTGTTTATTTACTTAGCATGGTAGCTTTTTTTGGCTATTCTCAAAGTCTTTCCCTCGATCATGAGGGTACTCCAGTACCAAACAATGGCAACGTAATCTATCCCGGGGAGCCTTCAAGCGCTTTGATTGAAGCCCATATCGGCGTGACCAATAATAGTGCAGCCACCTTAGATGTAATGTGCAAAAAAGTAGAAATCTCCCTCATTCCTGGTTCCAATAACACCTTTTGCTGGGGGGGGCTTTGCTATGATACCCTTATTTATGTTTCATTGGATCCAGAGGTAATCGCACCAGGCGAGACAAATACAATGTTTATTGGGGAATATAAACCCAAAGAACATGCAGGGGAAACGATAATCAGGTATGTGTTTTTCGACCGGAGCAATGCCAATGATTCTGTTTGTTTCCAATCGTTGTACCAAGCCTATCCGTTAGGTATTGAGGATCAGAAAGGCTTAGCTGCACTCTCCAAAGCCTATCCGAACCCAGCTACCACACAAACATCTTTCAATTACGTTGTTGAGACGGGTGCACATGCAACGCTGGTAGTAAGGAATGTCCTTGGTTCAACTGTGAAGGAGGTGTTATTGGCAGGATCAGGAGTCGCACGTATCTCCACACTGGATCTCTCAGAAGGAATCTATTTCTACAGCCTCGTTATGAACGGACAGATTAAATCAACCAGAAAGCTGGTCGTTTCACACTAGGTTACGTAGGGACGTAGGGATGTAAGGAAGTAGGGACGAGGTTCAAGATTCAAATATCCAGTTATCCAGTTATCCAGGATCAAGCATCAAACGTTAAAAGCTTTTTTCAATCTCTCTACGTAATCCAGCTTCTCCCAGGCAAAGAACTCTACCTTTTTCAGGTAAATATCTTTGTTGAGGCCATTCCCTTTTTTCGCTTTAGATCCTTTCACCGGATAATAAACTTCAATGGTTTTCGTGTATGGATCCCGTCCTAAATGCCCGTAAGATGCGGTAGGCAGAAAAATAGGATTCTTCAGACCGAATCGTTCAATGATGGAAAATGGTCGCATGTCAAAGACCTTATTGATCTTCTCAGCGATCTTGCCATCAGTGAGTGTTCTGCCCTTTTTATCTGTAACTTTTGCTGTTCCCAATGTATCGACGTAAAGTCCGACCGGTTGGGCTATACCAATTGCATAGGCAACCTGGATCAGCACTTGATCGGCAATGCCTGCTGCCACCATATTTTTGGCAATATGGCGTGCTGCATAGGCTGCTGAACGGTCAACTTTCGAAGGATCTTTCCCGGAAAAAGCACCGCCACCATGTGCCCCATGGCCACCGTATGTGTCGACAATGATTTTACGACCGGTTAAACCGGTATCGCCGTGAGGTCCCCCGATCACAAATTTTCCGGTCGGATTCACAAAAAGTTTGTAATCATCTGAAAAAAGCCTCTTTACTCGGGCCGGTAATGTCTTCTTCGCCCTGGGGATCAGGAATTGTTCCACATCTTCGCGGATCTTATCCTGCATCTCTTTTTCTGCTGTTTTCAAAGCCCTGGCCCCTTTGTTTCTAGGGAGAATAAAATCATCATGCTGAGTGCTGATCACGATCGTATCGATCCGTTTTGGTTGACCCTTATCATCGTATTCAATCGTTACCTGTGATTTGGAATCGGGTCTCAGGTATTTCATTTTTCGTCCTTCCCTGCGAATGGCAGCCAGTTCCTGTAGCAGAATATGAGCTAATTCACTTGAGAGAGGCATTAAGTTGTCCATCTCACGGCAGGCATAACCGAACATCATGCCTTGGTCACCGGCTCCTTGATCTTCTTTTTTTTCTCTTACAACTCCCTGGTTAATATCAGATGATTGTTCATGAATAGTTGAAATGACCCCGCATGAATCGCTATCGAAACGGTATTCAGCCTTTGTATATCCAATATCCCGGATTACTCGTCGTACCGTCTCCTGAACATCCACCCAGCCTTCCGTACGAACTTCTCCACCACATACCACAAGGCCGGTAGTAACAAAGGTTTCACAAGCAACTTTGGATTCTGGATCCCAGCGTAAAAATTCATCAAGTAATGCGTCCGATATCTGATCGGCAACTTTATCCGGATGCCCTTCGGAAACTGACTCCGATGTAAATAAAAATCCCATAATCTGAATGTCTTTAGTTTTGATTTAGTTAACTTACGAAAGGGAAGGGATTTGATAGTTGGAATGGCTATTGGTTTAGCATTTTTTCCAGTGGTTGCAATCAATCAAATCTTTCCACCCTGCAAGTGCAAAATTACACCTTTTTTAATTAGGAATGAAGAAAAGTTTGAATGAAACAATGTTGCAATATATCAATGCAGGAATGCAGGAATGCATTTTTACGTCTCACGTCTCACGTTTTCGTCAGTTCCTGAAACACCTCCTCCAGTTTTTGTTCGTCACGTTGAAGGGAGAGAACGGTAAGACCATTATCAACTGCAAACTGAAAAACAGCCGGCCGGATATCTATTTCGGTTGTGGATTCAAGATGCCAGATATTGGATCCTGGATCCCGGGTCCTTGATGCTGGAGAGATCGTATTCTTAACTCCATGAATCGATTTGAGGTTCTTTTCTTCGACCAATTTATCGAATTCGACTTTGACGATTACCTTCGACGATTGAATCTTCTGCAGGTTTTTCGTTTTATCATCGGCAACGATCTCACCTTTGTGGATAATGATCG
The DNA here is from genome assembly GCA_014382125.1 of Bacteroidota bacterium. GTDB lineage: Bacteria > Bacteroidota > Bacteroidia > Bacteroidales > FEN-979 > QYOJ01. Next base: position 26,208 of record JACNKI010000071.1, read on the forward strand.
TCCGGTTACATATCGCCTCCACCTCCTGAATAATATGGGTCGACATCATGATCGTCTTTTCGCGTCCGATCTGACTGATCAGGTTCCGGATCTCCACAATCTGGTTGGGATCCAGCCCTGAAGTTGGCTCATCCAGTATTAACACTTCCGGATCGTGAAGCAATGCCTGCGCCAGACCCACCCGCTGCCGGTACCCCCTCGATAACGTCCCGATCTGTTTGTGCTGCTCAACCTGTAATCCGGTTAATTCAAGTATCTCTGAAATCCGGGATCTGGGATCCGGGATCTGGGATCCGCGATGCTCAATATTTCCAATGAACTGCAAAAACTCCTTCACATACAGATCAAGGTACAACGGATTGTTTTCCGGCAGATAACCTACCCGTCTCCTCACCTCAATCGATTGTTCCAGTACATCAAACCCGCAAACAGATGCATCCCCCGAAGTAGGAGGGATGTAACAGGTCAGAATCTTCATCAAAGTACTTTTACCAGCTCCGTTCGGGCCCAATAATCCAACCACCTCTCCCGGCTTGATATCGAGAGAAACATCATAAAGGGCTTTTTGAGTGCCGAACAATTTGGTAATATGATCGACTTTGATGGACATATCTATTAGTTTGAAACAGGTTGCAAAAGTACGGATATTTTCAATCTGCGGTAATCTGTAACATTCAATGTCATCCGCATTCCATTTTTTTTCGGTTACGATAAATGAAAAAAGCAATGGCAATAATGAACAACAACTCGCCTAACAGAAACAACCACCAGTCAAATGACCTCGGGATATATTTTGTGACATGATCCATGGCCTCAGAATGATTGGAAAATGAAAGCCACTCAGAGAAAGAGAACTTGTCGAGCATATGCCTGGAATAATCAAGTATATAGGCCAGTATTGTGATCAGAGATCCCGTGATCAGGAATCCCCACTCTAATGTGGAGAGACGAACGCGATCTCGTGTTTGACCAGCCTGGATAATGACTACAGCAAGAAGGATCATTGTAATGGAATTAATCAGAGGCGCCAGAACCGGACCAACCCAGGTAGTAGGGATCAGGAAAAGAATGTCCCAGGTCAGTAACGACTCAGGCCAGCCAAGTAAAGCCCACAGGAATAGATAATAGAAAATATCCCAGATGGCAAACATATAGATGAACCAGGCAAACCGGATAATCCACCGGCGGGTGACAAGAAAAGAGACTGTCCCCAGCATAATGATTGTAGCTGCTTCCCGGATTATCTCCGTGACAGCGATAGGGCCTTCAATGATCTTCAGTGGGAAATCAAATCCTTCCGGATAATATATCGCACGCAGGTAGATTACGACCGCACTCTCCAGAAACCCCATTGCAATGGCGAACAGGGATATAATAAGTAAGATACGGAGCATGTCACGATTTTTAGTTCAAAGTTAAGAAATCTTCAGTGCAGGTTCCACAGAAACTTATAACTCACCAGCTAACTCTTCACAAACTTCATAAATCCCTCCAGATGCTCCCTGATCTTCCCCGCCAGAAAATAGGGCAGCGACATCAGGTAAAATGTTTTGCCCCGGATGGTCTTCGTCTCTTTAACCGCAAGTGGTCCGGCATAGAGTCGGACTGCATAGGGATGCGGAGCTTCATCTACAAACTGATGCAGGGAACGAAGCCGGCCGGGTTCTCCCGGTTTGACCTCCACAGGGATTATCAGATCATTGTGTGCGATGACAAAATCGACTTCAGCCGAGGATTGTGTTTTGTCCCTAACCCAGAAATGGACAGCCGGTTGCTCAACCTTTTCAGAAGCAATCAATTCCTGGGCAACAACATGAAGGGAAATCTGTCGGTTGAAGACAGCAGAAAGATCTTCCTGATCTACCAGTACTTCCTGGATCCCGTTGAAAAAACTGACCAATCCGGTATCCGGTAGCTGGATCCTGGGCGATCGGCCTGTGTCAATTTTCCAAGGTAGACCTGTATGGTTTGTAGGATAGATCAGCTGGATGAGAGCATGTTCATGAAGGAGACGAAATGCTCTTCCCACCTCCCTGCTACGATATTTCATATTACTAAAACCGCTATATTTGATACGGGTGGCAGCATATGGAAAAGTATCCTGATAGATCTGCACCAGCCGTTCACGGGTTTTTTGGGTGAAGGCAATCGATGACGCTTTCGTGAATAGCCTCTCTAACTGCTTGTCATAGATGGGAGCTAGTTGAGGAACGCTTCGTGTCACTGCAAACAACTCTACGACATCGGGGATTCCTCCAACAAGGCAAAACTGATGAAAAAGTCGTAGGAGTTTTTCGTGACCATAATTCGGAAAAGGCACCTCCCAGAAAAGATCCAAAGACTCTTTATCTCCTGCAATCATCAGAAATTGCTCGAAATTCAATGTCCGAATTGCAAAACTCATACCCTTTATAATCACCAGCTCATAAATTCACCAGTTAATTCCTCACAAATGTAACAAAACAAACCATAACGTCAAAAATATCACTTTTATAGATCAAATTGTTTGGCAGATATTTTTTTTCATTCTAACTTTGCACCCCTTTTTTAAACTAAATCCATGAATACACTTAGTTACAAAACCATCAGTGCCAACAAAGAAACAGTAACCAAAGAGTGGGTACTGATCAATGCTGAAGATGAGGTGTTGGGAAGGCTGGCCTCGAAAGTAGCAATACTTCTCAGAGGGAAGCTGAAGCCCAATTTCACCCCTCATGTTGATTGTGGAGATAATGTAGTCATTATCAATGCAGAGAAGATCAAACTGACCGGGAAGAAGCTAACCGATAAGGTTTACATTCGTTATACAGGATATCCGGGTGGACAACGGAAGCGAACTCCAAGGGAGTTACTTGCTAAAAAGCCAACTGCAGTTATTGAGGTAGCTGTGAAAGGGATGCTCCCAAAAAGCCGTTTGGGAAGCGACCTTTTCAGGAACCTGTATGTTTACGCCGGGCCGGATCATCCTCACGAAGCACAGAAACCAAAGGAAATCAACTTAAATTCAATCAAGTAATATGGAAGTTATCAATTCCATTGGCAGACGAAAGACTGCCATTGCAAGAATCTACCTCCAGGAAGGCAAAGGAAATATCCTGATAAATGGAAGGGATTTAAAAGACTATTTTACGACCTCCATTCTGCAGTATAAAGCGACAGAGCCTTTTATGGTGACCGAGACGGGTGGAAAATACGATGTCAAAGTCAACCTCAATGGCGGTGGTGTAAAAGGACAGTCAGAAGCGTTGTCTCTCGCACTGGCGAGAGCCCTGTGTAAAATCAACGAGGAGTTTCGCCCGGCACTGAAAGCCAAAGGGTTGCTCCGACGTGATCCACGCATGGTAGAGCGTAAAAAGTTTGGGCAAAAGAAAGCCCGGAAAAGATTCCAGTTCAGCAAACGTTAATATTATAACCGAACTATTATGCCTAAAACGACATTTAATGAATTGCTTGATGCCGGTGTTCACTTCGGCCACCTGAAGAGGAAATGGAATCCGAACATGGCTCCATATATTTTTATGGAACGGAATGGGATCCATATCATCGATCTCTACAAGACCATTGCCAAGATGGATGAAGCAGCAGCAGCGTTGAAACAGATTGCCAAATCAGGAAAAAAAATCCTGTTCGTAGCGACAAAGAAACAAGCCAAAGAACTGGTAGCTGAGAAGGTCAAAAGTGTCAATATGCCTTATATGACAGAACGTTGGCCAGGTGGATTGCTTACAAATTTTGCGACCATCCGTAAAGCTGTCAGGAAGATGACCTCAATCGATAAGTTGATGGTCAGTCCATCGTACAGCAATCTTTCCAAGAAAGAACGCCTTACCATTACACGTGAGCGTGTCAAACTTGATAAGAATCTTGGGAGTATCTCAGACCTGAACCGTCTGCCTGCAGCGCTGTTTATTGTGGATATCCTTAAAGAACACATAGCACTGGCAGAAGCCCGGAAATTGAATATCCCCACTTTTGCTATCGTGGACACTAACTCCGATCCACGACTTGTCGACTTCCCAATCCCTGCTAACGATGATGCTTCAAAGTCTATCCAGCTAATTGTTGAGATAATGGTGAATGCAATCGAAGAGGGTTTGATTGAGCGTAAACTTGACCGTGATAAGAAAGCAATTGAAGAAGAAAAAGAAAAAGAAGAATTAGCTGAGAAGGAACTCAAATTGAAGGCGGAAAAAGATCTGGCAGATCTTGAGACCGATGAAGAGATCAAAATCGAAAAGAAAGATTTTGTTGATGCAAAACATTCCAAAATGAAAGCAGGCGACAGAAAAGATGAAGCTGATTCACCCAAAATACCACGTAAACGGATTACCAAACCCGCCGGTAAATCAAAACAGTAAATAGATATGAATATCACAGCAAAAGATGTAAGTAAACTGCGCCAGAGGACGGGTGCCGGTATGATGGATTGTAAAAAAGCCTTGCAGGAATCAAAAGGTGATTTCGATCAGGCAGTAGATTACCTCCGGAAAAAAGGACAAAAAGTGGCTTCCAAACGGGCCGACCGAGATGCAAATGAAGGGATTGCCATAGCAAGAACAAATACAGACAAGAATTTTGGAGCTGTCGTGATGGTTAGCTGTGAAACTGATTTTGTGGGAAAGAACGAAGAGTTTATCCAGTTTGCCAATGATCTGCTCGATCTCGGTATCGATAACCAGTTAACCGAAACAGCACAGCTAAAACCAATGAAAGTTGGTGACCTGACAGTTGAAGAAAAGCTGAATGAACTCCTGGGGAAAACCGGAGAGAAAATGCAGATAGCATCCTTTCAATCTATTGCAGCCCCCGCTGTTTTTGTATACAATCATCATGGGAACAGACTGGCAACAATCGTAGGCTTCAATAAAAAGGATGTAGAAGGTATTGATGAACTTGGTCGTGAAGTAGCGATGCAGGTTGCGGCTATGAATCCTGTTGCTATTGATAAAGAGGATGTGGATAAAGCCATTGTAGACCATGAGATCGAGATTGGAAAAGAACAGGCAAGGCAGGCCGGAAAGCCGGAAGATCTGCTGGAAAAGATCGCGATGGGGAAACTCAATAAATTCTACAAAGAGAGTACCCTGGTCAATCAGGAGTTTATCAAAGATAATAAAAAGAGTGTAGGACAGTATATCAGCGAATATGATAAAGAGCTGAAGGTAGTTGCTTTCAAGCGTCTGGAGCTTGGAGTATAAAAAACCAAACATCTGTTCATGAAGAGGCTGCCAGATACACATCAGGCAGCCTCTTTTCATTAACTTTGCAATCATGTCCCCAAACAAAGATTCAGTTCGTACCATGTTCGATGAAATTTCGCCGCGCTATGATTTTCTGAACCATCTTCTTTCATTTGGGATAGATCACAGCTGGCGAAGGCGTGTTGTCAAGGAGATCAGAAGATTGTTTCATGAGCCTGCTTCGACCATTCGGATCCTTGATGTAGCAACAGGAACAGGGGATCTCGCTATGGCAGTTTCGACACTTCAGCAAGCTAGTATTGAGGGGATCGACATCTCCACCAAAATGATGGAGATCGGCAGAAAAAAAGTGAGAGCCAGAGGGTTGTCCGGGAAGATCGTTTTCCGGGAAGGCGAAGCGGAGAATATTCCTTTTGAAGATAACCTTTTCGATGTAGTGATGGTAGCCTTTGGTGTACGGAACTTTGAGGAACTGGAGAACGGAATCTCAGAGATGAAACGAGTATTGAAACCGGGTGGTGTGATGTTGATCCTGGAGTTCTCTCATCCTGAACGATATCCGATGAAAGCACTTTATAGCTTCTATTCCAGCGTGATCATCCCGCTTTTCGGGAAACTGATCTCCCGGCATCGCGAAGCATATACATACCTGCCTGATACGGTTGCTGATTTTCCTTCCGGTGAGGATTTTATCGCCGTTTTGAGAAAAATGGAGCTGAAGGAGCCTTTTCAGATTCCCCTGACAGGGGGAATCGCAAGCCTCTATTGCACCGAAAAATAGTTATCTTTGCGGCGAAAACCCAAAATAAAAGCGCCTGACCAGCGTTAATGAATAAACAAAGCCGAATCCTGCTGTTGAAAAAACTGAAATATATTTTCCTCCTCCTTTTCATCCCGGTTACCTTGATCCCATTAAACGGATCAGGACAACGGTTTGGTATACCGAATATGGCTATGTACGACAATGATAAGTTTCATTTCGGTTTTGTCCTGGGAGCTAATCTGAGTTATGCTACGATCAAACCCATTCCTGATCTCACAAGCCTTGTGTGGGACTCCACCCATATCCCCGATATCCTTCCGTTGCCTGATTCAGCTATGATCTTGTCAATCGAATCAGCACCCACTCCCGGGTTTGTTATCAGTATCGTGGGCGATATGAAGATAGGTGCCCATTTTAACCTCCGTTTTGTTCCCTCTCTGGCATTTGGTGACCGTGACCTGATTTACAACCTAAAAACCTTCAGAGATGGCGATACAACCCTGGTTAATATCACCAAACGGGTTCCATCTACCTATATTAATCTGCCGATTGAAATAAGGTTTAAATCACGGCGGTACAGAAACTTTCGGACCTATTTGATGACAGGTGTTCAATATACACTCGATCTGGCGTCACAGGCAAAAAAGCGGGAACAGAAAAGCTCCGATCAGAAGATTGTCAAGTTCAGTCAGAATGATGTGTATATTGAAGCTGGTATCGGATTTGATTTTTATAACGAGTGGTTCAAATTCGGTGTTGAGCTGAAAATGATGTATGGCCTGATTGATGTATTGACTCGTGAGAATAATATTTATACAGACGGAATCGCAAAACTGAACTCCAAAGTCTTTCAACTCTCACTTACCTTTGAATAAGCTGTTTCCTTCCCTTTTTGTATCTTTGTTCAGTAAAGCTTTCGCATGAGTAAAATAGCTGTATTCCCAGGTTCTTTTGATCCCATCACAAAAGGACATGAGTCGGTAATTCGACGGGCCAAACCACTTTTTGATACAATCATTGTTGCGATTGGTGAAAATTCAAAGAAGAACGGATACTTTCCGATGGAAAACCGGATCGGATGGATCCGGACCGTCTTTGCAGATGACCCCATAATCAGGATAGAAACCTATGCCGGCCTGACCGTTGATTATTGTAGAAATGTGGGCGCTAAGTATATCCTTCGTGGCCTTCGAACAGCTGCTGATTTTGAGTTTGAACGGAGCATCGGCCAGATGAATAAAACCATGTTCCCTGAACTGGAGACTGTCTTTTTATTATGCGCATCCGAATACGCTGCCCTTAGCTCATCCATTGTCAGGGAGATCCACCGGAACGGAGGAGACATTTCACAATTTGTCCCTGCTGGTGTTGATCCATAAATCACCTGAAAGCGGGCAAATTGAATAACAAGTACGTTTTTTCATTAATGACCCTAATGACCTCTTACATAATGATACGGCAGTCTTATAAAATCCTGTTTTCGTTTATATTCCTTTTTATCCTGATATCAGGCATCGCAGCCCAGCAGGTAACCGTTTCCGGTTCCGCTTCCGGTGCAGAAGGGAAAACGCTAAAATTCGTTACATGGGCTGACATGATCACATTCACGGAAGAGTTGGTTGCACAAACTACGATCGATTCATTAGGTAACTTCTCAGTGAGTTTTGAACTTCCTTCCACATCATATATCGCCTTAGCTATTGACCTTCACAGAGCCGGGCTCTATATGCAACCAGGCATGACATATCAATTAAAGATCGCACAAATCAACTACAAAGATAACCTGGAGGTCAATCCGTTTATTCTCTCTGAGGACCTGGATATCAAGTTAGTCTATCCGGGTGAGAATGGGCTGAATTTCCGGATCAATGCGTATAACGATAAATACAATCAGTTCCTGCTGGATCATTTCAATGCACTCTACCATGAACGGAAGAAGAGTTACCTGGATACATTTCAACTGAAGATCAACAACATCTTCTCTGGGATCGAGCTGTCTTATTTTCAGAACTATATGCTTTACAAGACTGCTGGCCTGGAGCAGCTCGCACATACAAAAAGTCAGTACAATCTGGCCAGTTCATACTTCATCGATCAGCCCATACTTTACAAGAATGTGGAGTACATGCAGTTCTTCAATAACTATTTTACCAAGTACCTAACGGTCACATCCAATATCCTCCGAAAGATCGATCTGATCTCTGTAATCAAAGAGCCTGATCCTTATCCTGTTCTGATGAAAAAGCTGGCTGCCGACTCTGTGCTGAAGAATGAGAACTTACGGGAGCTGGTGTTGCTTAAAGGGCTCTTCGAACTTTTTTATTCCAATCCGGAACTACAGGAGAACATCATCAGGATCCTGGCGACGATTCGTCAGGAAAGTCCATACGAGAACAACAGGATCGTAGGTGCAGATATGTATGATAAAGTCACAAAGCTAAGTCCCGGAACAAAAGCGCCTGAGTTTTATCTTCAGGGACGGGAGAAAGATGGCTGGAAATCGTTAGAGGATTTCAAGGGAAAACCTGTCGTCCTGAACTTCTGGACTACTTTTTGCGAAGAGTGCCTTGCCGAAATGGAACTTCAGGTCCCACTCTTTGAAAAATACAAAGATGAAGTGGAGTTTGTCAGCATCTGTATCAATAGATATTGGATTCAGATGAACTACTTTGCCGAGGTCAAACCGGAATTTGCCTGGTGGTTGCTTCATTACTCGGATAACACTGACTTGTTGATTGACTATGAGGTGAAAACATACCCCCTATATCTGATTATTGACAAACATGGGGATACATATCAATTCCCGGCTCCTCCTCCGAGCGAAGGATTGGAACGGGTGATAGAAAGCATTATTCACTAATTGATTCAAAGAAATAAAATAGATCATGCTTGGTTTTGTAAAAAAAATGTTGGGGAGTAAATCTGAAAGGGACATTAAGGAGATTCAACCAATCGTTGAGAAGACCCTGGAGATTTACCCGACACTGAAGGAACTGTCGAATGATGAACTAAGGGCTATGACAGGTGAGTTCAAGAAGCGGATCAATGCATACCTGGTTGAGAAGGAGAAAGAGATCGAGGCATTGAAAGCTGAGATTGAATCTGAAGATGTGACAATTGAGGAGAAAGAGAAGCTTTACGCAACGCTGGATAAACTGGATAACGAGAGCTATGAACTCACACAGGAAATACTCGATGAGATTCTTCCTGAAGCTTTTTCTGTAATGCGGGAAACGGCACGGCGGTTTGTGGAGGAAGAATACCTGGAGGTGACAGTTACCGAAATGGACCGGGAGCTTGCTGCCGGAAGAGAGAGTATTGAGATAATTGGTGACAAAGCACGTTATCATAGCTCCTGGATGGCTGGAGGGAACATGATCCGATGGGATATGATTCACTACGAATGTCAGTTGGGTGGTGGGATTGTCTTGCACGATGGGAAAATCGCTGAGATGGCAACCGGAGAGGGGAAAACCCTGGTAGCGACATTACCTGTCTATCTCAATGCGCTTCCCGGGAAGGGCGTCCATATCGTAACTGTAAACGATTACCTTGCCAGACGTGACTCGGAATGGATGGGAACATTGTATGAATTTCATGGACTGAAGGTTGACTGCATCGACAAGCATGAACCCAATTCCGATGCCCGCAGGCAAGCTTATCTGGCCGATATCACGTTCGGCACCAACAATGAGTTCGGATTCGATTACCTGCGCGATAACATGACGAGCTTACCCGAAGAGCTGGTGCAGCGTGAACATAATTATGTCATCGTGGATGAGGTTGATTCCGTGTTGATCGACGATGCAAGAACTCCGCTGATCATCTCCGGACCCACTCCCAAAGGCGAGAACCAGCTTTTTGATAACCTGAAACCACAGGTAACCAAGTTGTACAATGCACAGCGTAACCTGATCAATAAATTGCTGGCAGAAGCGAAAAGTCTGGCATCCCAACCTGATACCCAGGACAACGTGAAGAAAATGGGAGACCAACTATTGCGTTGTCATCACGGATTACCAAAACACAAACCTGTGATCAAATACCTCAGTGAACCCGGGATGAAAGCGCTGATGCAGAAAACGCAGAACTTCTACATGCAGGAGCAATCGAAGAACATGCATATCATAGATGATGAGCTCTTTTTCGTCATTGATGAGAAGAATAACACGATTGAGCTGACAGAGAAAGGGATCGATCTGTTGACCGAATCTTACGAGGAGGCCAATTTCTATATACTGCCTGATATAGGGTCAGAGCTGGCTGAGCTGGATAACAAGGATCTGAAGGATTCTGAACTGATTGAAAAGAAGAATGTGTTGATGCGTGATTATTCCATCAAATCGGAACGGGTTCATACGGTTAACCAGTTACTGAAGGCTTATGCCCTGTTTGAAAAGGATGTTGAATATGTGGTGATGGAGAACAAAGTGAAGATCGTCGATGAGCAAACAGGTCGTATCCTGGAGGGCAGACGATATTCTGATGGACTTCACCAGGCTATTGAGGCCAAGGAGAGCGTAAAGATAGAAGCTGCAACCCAGACCTATGCCACCATCACCTTGCAGAACTATTTCCGGATGTACAACAAACTGGCCGGTATGACAGGTACTGCTGAAACCGAAGCAGGTGAACTGTGGGATATTTATAAGCTGGATGTGATTGTAATCCCAACCAACAAGCCGATCGTCCGGGATGACCGGGAAGACCTGGTATATAAAACCAAACGGGAGAAGTTCAATGCGTTAATAGAAGAGATTAAAGATTTGGTGGATCATGGCAGGCCGGTGCTGGTAGGAACGACATCAGTCGAGACCTCGGAGCTTCTCAGTCGGATGCTGAAACGAGTCAATATTCCACACAATGTGCTGAATGCAAAATTGCACGCTAAGGAGGCGGATATTGTGGCTGAAGCCGGAAAGCCCGGTACGGTAACAATCGCTACCAACATGGCTGGCCGGGGTACCGACATCAAACTTGGCCCGGGTGTGAAGGAGGCTGGTGGGTTAGCAATTATTGGTACGGAACGACATGAATCCAGACGGGTCGACAGACAGCTCAGAGGTCGGTCAGGACGACAGGGAGACCCGGGCAGCTCCCAGTTTTTTGTCTCCCTGGAAGATGACCTGATGCGAATGTTCGGATCGGAACGGATCGCGAAGATCATGGACAGCATGGGAATCGAAGATGGCGAAGTGATCCAGCATGGTATGATCTCCAAGTCGATTGAGCGTGCTCAGAAGAAGGTTGAAGAGAACAACTTCGGCATCCGGAAACGGTTGCTTGAATATGATGATGTGATGAACATCCAGCGGGAGGCTATTTATAAGAAGCGCCACCACGCCCTCTTTGGAGACCGGTTGGCTGTCGATATCGCCAACATGATCTACGATGTATGTGAAGCCTCATCCATGGATTACCAGGACAATAAAGATTACGAAGGGCTCAAAATGGAGCTGTTGAAGGAGTTTGCAACCGAATGTCCGGTTTCCGAGAAAGAGTTCGAATCTATGAATAGTGATGATCTTATCAGCAAAGTATATGAAACTGCTTACAAACGCTACAAAGATAAAAATGCAAGCATCGCTGACCGGGTTTTTCCGGTAGTGAAAAGTGTATTGGAAAATGAAACTCAGTATGAGAATATCGCAGTTCCGATCACAGATGGACTGAAAACAATGCAGGTGGTTGCTAACCTGAAGAAGGCTTACGATGACCAGGGGAAAGAGGTCGTGCTTTCCATCGAAAAAGGAGTGGTTCTGGGAATGATCGACAATGCATGGAAGGACCATCTGCGGGAGATGGATGATCTGAAGCAATCGGTTCAGAATGCTGCATATGAACAGAAAGATCCGTTGCTGATCTATAAGTTTGAGTCGTTTGAACTCTTCAAGTCAATGATGATGCAAACCAACAGGGAGATCATCTCCTTCCTGATCAAATGCGATGTTCCTATGCAGGCCGATAATGTGCAGGAGGCCCAGACACGTAAACTGGATCGCCAGCG
>JACNKI010000111.1:0-19268 GCA_014382125.1 Bacteroidota bacterium
ATCGTGTTCCTGGAAACAGGGATCTTTTTCGGCTTTATCTTTGCCGGTGACGCACTGTTGTTCAGTGCCGGTTTGTTATGCGGAACTGATTTGCTGGATGTCAATATTTTCTTGCTCTTGTTTACAATCACGGCTGCTGCCATCGCCGGAAACCTGGCCGGATACTACACCGGGAGGTTTTTTGGAAAAAAACTGAACACAAAAGAAGACACCTGGTACTTTAAACGAAAACACCTTACGAAAACCCGGTTGTTTTATCAGAAATATGGCGGTCTTTCTCTGATTGCCGGTCGGTTCGTTTGGGTCGTCCGTACATTTGTCCCCATCCTGGCAGGTGCCTCAGATATGGGCTTCCGGCGGTTTGTTTTCTTTAATGTAGCCGGCGCTTTTCTATGGGTTTGGTCAATGGTTCCGCTCGGATATCTGGCCGGTCATATCATCCCGAATGCATCAGAGAACATTGAATATTTTGTTTTGGGAATCACAATCATCGCCAGTGTTGTCCTCCTTCGCGGAATATACCAAATCAGCAGGGAGAGAAAAGGTAAAGGCACTCAATGAAAAAGCATTATCTTTGTAAGATAAACCAAACCATTATTTCCTTGCCTTATGAAAAAGTTCTTCCTTCTCGCTCTGGGGTTGATTTTCATATCTTTATATGGTGAATCACAGACCTCTTCTCAATTCACGGCCGTTCCGGCTAATGCTGCTGACTATCCTTACTGGATAGAGATGATGCAGGATCCTGATGCTAACTTCTTTGTTACCCAGGAAGCATTTAACAGATACTGGGAAAACCGGCCTATCACCAGAGGATGCGGCTGGAAAGTATTTAAGCGCTGGGAATATATGATGCGTTCCCGTGTTACCGCCGATGGGATCAAACCGTCACCCGGTGCCACATACAAAACATACACGGATTACATAACAAACATTCGTTCTGTTGCAGGAGACTGGATTTCATTGGGTCCAGCTTATATCCCACTACCAGGTCCCGCCGGATATGAAGGACTTGGCAGGCTCAATGACATTGAATTTCACCCAACTGATCTTCAAAAATGGTACGTTGCAGCCCCATCAGGAGGCTTCTGGATGACCAGCGACGGAGGGCAAAACTGGGAGACACATACAGATACACTCCCCACTCTCGGTGTTTCATCAATCGTTGTGGACTGGGCCAACCCCGATATCATCTTCATCGGGACAGGTGACAGAGATGCCGGAGATGCACCCGGATTGGGTGTATTCAAAAGCATTGACGGAGGCTTGACATGGGTCCAGTGGAATACCGGAATGGGGTCCAGAACCGTGGGAGACATCCTGCAACACCCTACCAACAACCAGATCATGGTAGCCGCTACCAGCGGAGGTATCTACAGGACGACCGATGCAGGTGCTAACTGGACACAATCCAGAACAGGCAACTTTAAAGATCTGGATTTCAAACCCGGAGATCCGGATATTGTTTATGCTGCTACAGGTGCAAGCTTTTTCAGATCAACCGATAATGGTGTCTCGTGGACCCAGGTTACAGCCGGATTGACAGGAGGGCAGCGCGGTGTCATCGCGGTAACTCCGGCTAATCCAAATTATGTATATTTCGTACAATCGAATGGTAGTAGTGGATTCAAAGGCCTTTACCGCTCTGCTGATGCCGGACTCACGTTCACTACGCGCTCTACATCTCCCAACATCCTGGATTGGTCATGCACTGGTTCGGGAAATGGCGGCCAGGGGTGGTATGACCTCTCGATTGCAGCCGATCCGGTTGATCCTGAGATCATCTTTGTCGGTGGTGTCAATGTCTGGAAATCAACCGACGGAGGAATTACATGGGAGATCAATTGCCACTGGTATGGAGGATGCAGTGTAGCTGAGGTACATGCTGATTGTCATATGCTCAGATATTCTCCCTACGACGGAAAACTTTATGCCTGTAATGACGGGGGCATATACGATACGGATGATGGCGGAAGCACGTGGACCGATCATACTGAAACCATGACGATTGGCCAAATTTACAAACTGGGGCAAGCTCAAACTATAAAAGAGAAAGTGATCAACGGATTTCAGGATAACGGAACCTATACCTATTTGATACCCGAATGGGTAGCTACCGGCGGAGGGGATGGCATGGAATGTGCCATTGACTATACTGATGCTGCCTGGACATATCATACAATATACTATGGAGACATCTTCCGCAAATACAATAATGCTAGTCAAATGAAGATTGCCGGAAACGGTACCTTCGGAATTAATGAGAGTGGTGCCTGGGTAACTCCATTCATCCTTCATGAAACAAACCCGGAAACCATGTTCGTAGGATTCAAAAACGTATGGAGAAGTGAGAATATACGTGAATACCAGCTGACATGGACAAAAATTACCGACTTCGGCACCGGAAGCAACTGTGTTGTTGTTGAACAATCACCTGCCAATACCGACATACTTTATGTAGCCCGTTATGACACTAAGTTCTTCAGGTCGGATAACTGTAACGATGCCGCCCCCACTTGGATAGACCTAACCACCTATGCTCCGGGTTCAGGTGCCCCTACCGACATTGAGGCTCATCCAACTAATCCCGATATTGTCTACATGACTATCAGTAATGGTGTCTATAAATCAACTGACAAAGGAGTTAGCTGGACAGATATCACTGGCACCTTGCCAACTATTCACATCAGTTCCATTGCCTATTACAATAATGCCATTGAAGGACTCTATGTGGGGACAGATGCGGGTGTCTATTATAAAGATGCCTCTATGTCAGACTGGATTCCTTTCAGTGAAGGGCTGCCCGTCAGTGTTATTGTGACCGAGCTAGACATCTTCTACGACGATGATTCTGTCGCCATGGATGCAATCCGTGCCAGTTCCTATGGACGCGGACTCTGGGGATCTGACATGCTCCACTCTATGCCGGCTGCCGATTTTGAAGCCGACAAAATCCTTATCCCCGCCGGCTGTGAAGTCAATTTCATCGATTTATCCAGCGGTGTTCCAACGGAATGGGAGTGGACATTTGAAGGAGGGACACCTTCGTCATCTACTGTAAAAAATCCACAGAATATTATCTACATCACTCCGGGTACGTATATGGTTCAGTTGATTGCCAGTAATGAAATAGGATCAGATACCACCATCAAAATCGATTACATCACCGTAGATGATGCACTGCTGCCCGATGCTGATTTCGAAGCAGATAAAAATGTCATTTGTGGAGGTGAAGCAGTTCAACTTACTGACCTAACGGATTTCTGTCCGACTTCATGGACCTGGGAATTCTCACCCAATTATGTGATCTATCTCCAGGGAACAACCCAGAACAGTCAGAATCCCATCGTGACGTTCACACAAAATGACGCCTATACAGTAACGCTGACAGCAGAGAATTCAACAGGTACCTCCTCTATAACAAAACCTGACTTCATCTTGAATGGTGGGTATCAGCTTCCTTTTGTGGATGACTTTGAAGAGGGATTTGATTTGCAATTCTGGAGCATCAATAATCCGGATCAACGGATGACCTGGGATACAATCTCTGTACCTGGAACCACCGCTGAAAACAAAGCTGCCTGGATGAACTTTTTCAACTATGCCTATATGACCCAACGCGATCAACTAATCAGCCCGGCACTTGATCTGACCAATTACTACAACATTGTGCTCTCATTCCGTCATGCATATGCACAGCGTGATGTACTGAAAGATTCGCTGATCATTCTTGGCTCGGATGATTGTGGAACATCCTGGATGCGGATATTTGCCACTGGCCCCGATAATACGCCAAACACATTCGTAACGCATGAACCCACGATGGACCCCTTCTATCCGGAAGACGAAAACGACTGGTGTGGGGGAAGTTACGGAGTCAACTGTTATACGATCGATCTCAATGCATTTACAGGAAAAGATAACGTTAAGATCGCTTTTGAATCATATAACCGAAGAGGGAACAACCTATTCCTCGATGACATTATAATCAGTGGTACAGTCGGTATTCCAGATCCTATTCACGGAGATAATACCATCCGCATCTATCCAAACCCAACAACCGGAGTCGTTAATCTGGTTATCGAAAAGATGACAGGAACGGCAACCGTATTGGTTTACAACATGCAGGGGCAGACTATACTGGCTGAGCAGGTTGAAGGAAGTAATCGTGCTGTCAACACGAAGCTGAACCTGGCAAGCATGGCTAAAGGAATCTACTTTCTGAAGGTCATCACCAACCAGGCAACCTTTATCGAAAAAATTGTCAGAGAATAGAGACCACACACATAAATATGAAAACCTTACCTGGAATCCTCATACTCATACTCATCCTATTCTCCTCCTTTTTGAAGGGACAAACGGGCTGGAGACCAGGAGAGATGGAAGCCAGGGTCTTTATCTACTCAGACAAGGATGCTGTTACTTTTAAAAGCCTGAATTTAATGGCTGACCCTGCATCTGCTACAGAAGCATGGGTCTACATCACTCCGGATGAGCTGAAAAAGCTTGAAACTTCCGGCTTGGAGTTCATCATAACCAATGCTGACCTGAATGCCCAAAGCAGGAATTTCTGGGACCAGGCTGTGCTGGAGAGTTATCACAATTATAACCAACTTGTCGAACTGTCAGATAGTCTGGCCACTAATTTTCCTGATATCTGCAAGAAAATCATACTTGGCACCACTCCGCAAGGACGTCAGCTGGCAGTTCTGAAAATTAGTGATAACGTTAACGTTGATGAGAATGAAGCGGAGATTCTCTTCGATGGCGGGATCCATGGGAACGAGATTATGGGTCCGGAGATCTGCATTCGATATGCTCGTGAAATTTGCATCGGTTACGGATCCAATCCAACCTATACTGACATCATAAACAACCGGGAGATCTGGCTCTACTACCTGGTTAACCCGGATGGTTTCGCCAATGGAAGCAGATATAATTCCAATTGGGTTGATCTGAACCGGGATATCGGTTTCATGTGGGGAGGAGAAGGATATAGCACCTCGCCTTTCTCACAACCTGAGACACAAATCCTCCGGGACCTTTGGCTGGATAACAGTTTTGTCCTGTATAATAATTTCCATGGGGGGATCGAGGCCATCTCACTACCCTGGAGTTACCGGATGGAACAACCCCCGGATTGGGCCCACCTCAGCAACCTGGCTTCTATCTATGCCGACTCTTCCGGATATAACAACCTGATATATGGTCAGGGGTGTGTGTTTATGTACCAAATCTTCGGAGCCACTAAAGACTTCAATTACGGCTCCCTAGGTCAGGTTGGCTGGTCGATGGAGATCTCAGATCTAAAGGAACCACCTGCATACCTGATTCCGATCTATTATAACTACAATGTCCCGGCTATTACAACGATGATCGAGAGAGTAGGTTGGGGTGTTGAAGGTGTAATCACCAACTCCGTTACCGGAAGCCCGGTGAGAGCAGAGGTGTTTGTAAGCGGCTATTACCCGGTTTTCAGCGATCCCATTGTGGGTGACTACCATAAATATGTGTTGCCTGGCACCTACTCAATTACAGTCAAAGCAAACGGATACATAACCCAAACAATAACCGGTATCACAGTACCTTCTCAAGGATCTGTAGTCACGGATATCGAGCTTACTCCTACCAATGAACGCTATGCACTCCGGGCTCTTTCTACTGTGATCCCGTATTATCCCCCAAAGCCCGTCCCCTATCAGGATGAGTGCTGGGTGCCAGGGCTCATCGGCCCTCCCGACTCCATCAACTACAGCCTGGGACGAAGCGGGGTTGTTGTTGTTGATATGGGAGACACAATCTTTAATGGTATAGGTAACGATTTTATTGTATTTGAAGGGGACATCTCTCCGGAAGGATATACAGTCCATGCTGGTCAGGATCCGGACGGTCCATGGACCTCTTTGGGCGACGGTACAGGAACAACGGGTTTTGACCTCGCTATTGGTCCTGTTTCCAATGCCAGGTATATCAAACTTACCGATGATGGGAATGGGCCTACCAACGCAGACAATGCAGGCTTTGACCTGGATGCTATTGAGATCCTAACCCTTCCGCTGATCGCCGACTTTATTGCCAGCAATAACACTCCCTGCCACGGAGAAAGCGTGAACTTTACAGATGAAACATCAGGTGATCCGACAAGTTGGCTCTGGGAGTTTCCCGGCGGAACACCCTCAACATCTTCATCGCAAAATCCAACCAATATCATTTACAACATTCCGGGTCTCTATGATGTCACTCTCACTGTGATGAACCAGTTCACACAGGCCTCCCTGACAAAAGAAGACTTTATCAACGTTAGTGGATTGCCTTTAAAACCTACCATACCGACCGGACCGGATATCGTTTGTCAGAATGTACAGTCGGAATATACTACAAGCGGTACATCAGGAGCTACCAGTTTCATCTGGGAACTTACCCCTGAGGTTGCCGGAAGTATATCCGGTGTTTGGGTAACCTGCACAATCGACTGGAACGATACGTATAGTGGTGATGCTTACCTGAAGGTAAAAGAGGTGAATGCGTGTGGCGAAGGTCCTTTCAGCGACAGCATCACAATAACCGTCCAAGAAGCCCCGGTTGTTTACCTTGGCGCAGATACAACCATCTGTCCTCTGGACTCAGTCATTCTGGATGCCGGAAACCCCGATTGTTCGTTTCTCTGGTCAACAGGCGAAACGACACAAACGATCATCGTAGACTCCATCGGCCTGGGATTAGGTGTGCACCCCATCTGGGTGACAATAACCAATGTATTCAACTGCCAGGATATTGATACGATAATTATTATGATTGATGCCTGCGCTGCCATTCCGGCTGTGGATCAACACGCCTCTGTGTTGATCTATCCAAATCCAACTACCGGATCATTCCGGGTTGCTGTCAACGGATTGAAAAATGGCTTCTGTGAATTGATGAGTTTACAGGGTATTGTCGTATATCAAACAGTGTTGAAGAACCAGCAAGAAGAGGTTGAAATAACTCGTCCGCAACTGCCCAAAGGAATCTATTTGTTGAGAATCCGATCAGAAGTACAAACAATTGTCAGAAAAGTGATCATTCAATAGAAGGAGGTTCGCATGAAAAACCTGTTTTTCCTTTTGTCAGCATTTGTAATCCTGGCCTCTTGTATGTCATCCGAGGATAGAAAGAAAGAGGCCCGGAAAGAGGTCTTAAGTACCGACAGGGCTTTCTCTGCTATGAGTGCGGAGGAGGGGACGCATGCTGCCTTCCTTCATTATGCTGCTAATGATGTGATAAAACTTCAGGAAGGTAGATTCCCGGTCATCGGAAAAGATGCCCTGAGAGAAAGCTTTCAATCAGCTCCCGACGATGGCTTCCGCCTGACCTGGGTACCTACAAAAGCAGAGGTAAGCCGTTCAGGTGACCTGGGATACACATTTGGTTCGTACGAATTATATGATTTTGCCCATAACGAGATCCGGTACGGCAACTACATCACCATCTGGCGGAAAGAGAAAGATGGTGCCTGGCGTTGGGTCCTGGATGGAGGGAACTCAACACCACGTCCTGAATAACCACCTGTTATATGGGTTCAGAACACCAAGGTCACCTCTGGAACAGAAGCTTCATACTCCTGGCGTTCGGTAACCTGATGATGGCTATCGGATTTTATTTCCTGATTCCTACCCTACCTATTTATGTCGTTGAAGAGCTTCATGCAAAGCCAAGTGACGTTGGATACATTCTTGCTATCTATACTGTCTCTGCACTGATTATCAGACCATTTACAGGAATTGCACTCGATACCTGGGGAAGAAAATGGATATTCCTTATCTCACTATTGGTATTTACTCTCACGATTGCCGTTTATCCGTTGATGTCATCTTTTCTCTTCCTGCTGGCTCTACGTTTTTTCCACGGATTTTCGTGGGGAGTGACCACAACCTCCAGCATGACTGTGGTAGTTGATGTAATCCCTCCTGATAAGCGCGGCCGTGGTATCGGCTATTTCGGCATTTCATTTACGCTCTCTATGGCTATCGCACCAGTATTGGCACTGGTTATCCTGGAGGCGACTGGATATCTCACCATGTTTATGACTGCTGCGCTCTTCTCCTTCTGCGGACTGGTACTGGCCACATTCGTCAGGTATCCTGTATTTATAGGAAAAAGAGATAAGGTTCGGTATACCTGGAAGCAATTTATTGAACCGAGAGGAGTGCCGATCTCCATTCCACTGGCTCTCTTCGGTGCCGCCTATGGCGGGGTGTTTTCTTTCATCACTCTTTTTGATAAAGACCTGGGATTGGAACTTGCAGGTACCTTTTTTATCATCCTGGCAGGAGGTGTTACCATCTCCCGCCTTTTCGCAGGCCAAATCCTTGATAGATATGGGCCAACATATATCATGATGACAGGATTTATCCTTTCCATCATTGGATTCTTCATCCTCGGCTGGTTCACATCGCCTGCAGGGTTCTTGATTTCAGCCATCCTGATTGGAATTGGAGCAGGAATTCTGATCCCAACACTTATGGCGATGGGAAACAACATTGTGGACTTCAAACGTCGTGGAGCCATTAACGCCACACTGATAACGGCATTTGACCTCGGGATTGGAGCCGGCTCCCTGGGACTGGGATTCCTGTCGGAGTTGATCGGATTCCCGGGCATGTACCTGATCTCCACTCTGATCCTGTTTGTTGCATTGACCTACTATTTTGCACACACGAATGGGTTTTATCTGAAACGTTATAACAAAGAGACAGGGTCGTGAATCTTTTTTATTCCCCGGATATTGAACAACCATTTCACCAACTACCTGAAGAGGAGTCAAAGCACATTCACAGGGTGTTGAGGCTAATGGAAGGCGATGAGCTCTTTCTAACCAACGGAAAGGGTGTAATATACCAGTGCGAGATATCTTCCGCATCCCCCAAAAAATGCATGGTCAGGATTCTCTCAACAGAAGAGACACAAGCAAATCCCGTTCAACTACACATCGCAATTGCACCCACGAAGAATATCAGCCGGTTTGAGTGGTTTCTGGAGAAAGCTACAGAGATCGGAATTGATGAGATCACACCCCTGATCTGTTCTCATTCTGAGCGGAAAGTTGTGAAAACTGACCGTCTCAATAAGATCCTCATTACAGCCATGAAACAATCGCTTAAAAGCCGGCTCCCTAAAATTAATCAGACAACTTCGTTCAATGAACTCATTCACAAGGGATTCGATGGACAAAAATTCATCGCCTATTGTGAGACTGGCAACGAGGATCTGCTCCAGAAGGCCTACCTGCCTGGCTCTTCTACTCTCATTCTCATCGGTCCCGAAGGCGATTTCTCACCGGAAGAGATCGAACAGGCAAAACAAGCCGGGTTCATCCCTGTCAGCCTGGGAAACAGCCGGCTGCGAACAGAAACAGCCGGGGTAGTGGCGTGTCATACGATTTGTCTGCTGACACAAATTTAATCATGCCAATTTCAACTATCTTTGCTACTGGATTTCAGATCAAATGAAACGTAATATATTTCTGCTACTAATATTGTTTTCAGCTCTCGCTGCAACACCTCCCTCCTACCAGATCGCTTTGCTGAAATACCGGGGTGGGGGTGATTGGTATGCAAATCCCACATCTCTGCCCAATCTTGTAAAATTTGTCAACCGGAACCTGGGAACCAATATCAGCGAAGAGATCGCAACAGTGGATATAGGAAGCAGAGAGATCTTCAATTACCCATTCGTGCATCTCACCGGACACGGCAATGTCCTTTTCTCTGTCAAAGAGGCTCAGAATTTACGGGAATACCTGATTGCCGGAGGATTCATACATATTGACGACAACTATGGCCTGGATAAATTTATTCGTCCTCAGATGAAGCTGGTTTTCCCCGAACTTGAATTCGTTGAATTGCCCTTTTCTCACCTAATATATCACCAGAAATATGATTTCCCGAACGGCCTGCCTAAAATCCATGAACACGACAACAAAGCGCCCCAGGGTTTCGGACTGCTATGGGAGGGAAGGCTGGTCTGCTTTTATACCTATGAATGTGACCTGGGTGATGGCTGGGAAAACCAGCAGGTGCATAAAGATTCAGATGCTACCAGAATGAACGCACTAAAGATGGGCGCAAACATCCTTTCCTATGTATTTATCAAAGAGTGATTTCTCAGTGCAGGAATTCACGAGGTTTTGTATTATCTTTGATAGCTGATTAAGCTTATTTCAATATGACTTTCAAAGAGTTCCTGGAATACCATCTCCTCGAAATTGGAAACTTCTCTCTTACCGTTTCCGAATTGTTTATCCTCCTGGTCATCATCATCGCGACCTGGTTAATCCTGTTCCTTATCAAGCGACTGGTTCTGAGAACTATTTCCAAAGACAAGCATGTCGCTGGAAGGCAGTACTCGGTCTTTTTACTGGTTCGATATTTATTATGGATCATTGCCATCGTGGTGATCATTGAAGCGATCGGCATCCGGATGACCATCCTGATAGCCAGTTCTGCAGCACTTCTGGTAGGAATGGGGCTGGGCCTGCAACAGATATTTCAGGATATCGTTTCGGGCATATTCATCCTGTTTGAAGGGACCATCAAAGTGGATGATGTATTAGATGTCGGAGGTATTGTTGGAAGGATCAAAGAGATCCGGTTACGAACTTCTACACTGCATACGCGAGATGGAACAGTGATGATCATCCCCAACCATAAGTTCATCAATGAGAATGTAATCAACTGGAGTCATAACCTGAAGCCTACACGATTCAACGTTCAGGTCGGAGTCTCATACAGTTGTAATGAAGTGCAGGTTCGGGACATTTTATATCAATGTGTTTCCGAGCATACTGAAGTGATCAACGATCAACCTGAGATCAAGCCTATTGTACGAATCATCGACTTTGGCGACAGTGCGGTGATATTTGAGATCCTCTTCTGGAGCCACAACATGTTCTGGATCGAGAATATCAAGAGCGATATTAGATTCAACATCAGGAAAAAATTTCATGAACACGGGATCGTGATTCCATTCCCCCAGAGAGACGTTCACTGGAAGAAAGACTGAGAAGAATTGCTCATTATTGCCACTATCATTTGTTTTAATATTGTGTAATCATGTGCAATCTACGTCAATTCTTTCAGCTTCTCCTCCAGCACCCGGATCCGTGCTTCCGCATCGGAATGCTTCTTTCGTTCTGAAGTAACTACTTTCTCCGGAGCATTCCTTACGAATTTCTCATTTTTGAGTTTCTTCGCTACTGAAGCCAGAAAACCGCGGGTGTACTTCAGCTCATCCTGAAGCTTTTGAATTTCTTCTTCCAGATTAACCTGGCTTGTGAGAGGAATGTAAAACTCAGTAGTACGTACAATGAATGATACCGTGCCGGGTTGTTTTTCCCTGACATAACTCAACTCTTCAATCCCACACAATTTGGCAACCAGGTCATCAAACGTGTGATCGACCGGCTCATCGTTTTTTTTCCTGATCATTAACCTGATGGTCTCCTTCAGTGGAAGATTATTCTTTTTCCTTGCTGTACGGATAGCAGTGATCACTTCCCGGGCAAACTCAAACGACTTCAACAATCCGGTATCCGGTATCCGGTATCCGGCATCCGGTATCCTGGAAACCATGATGGACTGACCCTTTTTTCTCTCGCGTAATAACTGCCAGATCTCCTCTGTGATAAAGGGAAGGAACGGATGAATGATCAGAACAAGCTCTTCGAAGAAATTGATAGTAGAAGCCAGCGTTTGACGATCAATGGGCTTCTGATATGCAGGCTTAACCATTTCGAGATACCATGAACAGAAGTCGTCCCAGAAAAGTTTATAGATCGCCATTAAAGCTTCCGAAAGCTTATACGATGCAAACAATTCTTTGATCTCTTTCAGGGATTCAGCCAACACACTTTCGAACAATATTACAGAGACCTGGTTTGATTCGGGTTGTCTCAGTTGATCATCTGCCTGCCAGTTCTTTACCAAACGAAGTGCATTCCACATCTTGTTGCAGAAGTTGCGTCCCTGCTCGATCAGACCTTCATCAAAGAGAAGGTCGTTTCCTGCCGGTGAACAGAGAAGCATTCCCATTCTGACAGCATCGGCGCCATATTGATCAATCAAATAGAGAGGCTCGGGTGAATTGCCCAGTGATTTCGACATCTTTTTGCCCATCTTATCCCGTACGATACCAGTGAAATAGACATTGTGGAAAGGAATATCCTGCCGGTACTCCAACCCTGCCATGATCATTCTTGCTACCCAGAAGAAGATAATCTCGGGCGCGGTGACCAGATCGTTTGTAGGGTAGTAATAGTTAATATCCGCATTATCCGGTTTCCGGATGCCGTCGAAGACCGAGATGGGCCACAACCAGCTGGAGAACCAGGTGTCCATGACGTCTTCGTCCTGGATGAGATCGTGAATCGTGGCTGGTGACTGGTGACTGGTGACTGGTGACTGAAGTTTTTCAAATGCTTCTTCCCTGGTTTTCGCTACAATAACAGTTCCATCAGGCAGATACCATGCCGGGATGCGATGACCCCACCAGAGTTGACGTGAGATACACCAGTCCTGCACATTCTCCATCCAGTGGCGATACATGTTTTTATATTTTGCCGGATGAAAGGAAACCGTATCGCTCTCCACTACGTCAAGCGCAGGTTTAGCTAATTCTTTCATCTTCAGAAACCACTGTACAGAAATACGCGGTTCTATGACTTCATCCGTTCGTTCAGAATATCCAACCTTATTCTCATAATCTTCGAGTTTCACCAGATGGCCTGCTTTTTTCAAATCCTGAATGATTTTCTTCCGAACCACAAACCGGTCTTCACCAATATAACGTTGAGCAGTTGCACTCAGGGTCCCGTCCGGATTGAAGGTATCGACTACCTCAAGTTTATGTTTCAATCCCAGGTTGTAATCATTAACATCATGTGCCGGAGTAACTTTCAGGGCTCCGGTGCCAAATTCACGATCAACGTATGTATCAAATATCACCGGCACCGAGCGGTTAATCAAAGGGATCAGGATCCTCTTTCCCTTCAGATGTGTATATCTTTCATCGTCGGGATGCATGCATATTGCAGTGTCTCCAAGGATTGTTTCAGGCCGCGTAGTCACAATTGTAACCCATTCTGTTTCCTCATCTTCTTCATCTTCCAGCCCTTCTACCTGGTATTTGATAGAATAGAGTTTCGATTTCACCTCCTTGTATACTACCTCTTCGTCGGAGAGAGCTGTTAAGGCTTTGGGATCCCAGTTGATCATCCGGGCTCCACGATAGATCAATCCTTTGTTATACAGGTCAATGAAAACGTCGATGACCGATTCATAGCGGGCCTCATCCAGGGTAAAACAAGTCCTTTCCCAATCGCAGGAAGCACCCAGTTTTTTCAGCTGTTCCAGAATCATCCCCCCATGGGTTTCCGTCCATTCCCAGGCATGATCAAGAAACTCTTTCCGCGACAGATTCGATTTCTCGATCTCCTCCTTCTTCAATTTTGATACGACTTTTGCCTCGGTGGCAATCGAGGCATGATCTGTTCCCGGCACCCAGCAAGCATTCTTCCCTTCCATCCTTGCTTTCCGAACCAATATATCCTGGATCGTATTGTTGAGCATATGTCCCATGTGTAGCACACCCGTCACGTTTGGGGGTGGGATGACAATACAGTAAGGTTCCCGGTCGTCGGGTTCTGAGTGGAAGTAACCTTGTTTCATCCAGTACTCATACCATTTGGATTCTACCAACGAAGGATTATATCTGGATGTTATCTCCATAATTCAATGCTAAAATAACTTATTTCTTTTTACCAGATAAGGCAATAGTATTTGCTCGAAGCCCACATTAATATCAGCTTCTACAAGGTCTATGCGATATTGCCCGCATTTAAGTTTCAAATTCTCCATGAATCGTTTTACCGATTCCATATACTGTTCCTTCACCTGGGATGGGAAAAGCTTGATCTGTTGACCCGTCTCCACATCAATAAACCGGGAAGGCCTGTTCTCAAATGAAAAATCGAGCTCCTTCGAATGGTCAGTTACATGGAACAGGATCACTTCATGCTTGTTGTGTTTGAGGTGTTGCAGGGCTGCAAAGAGCTCATCATGATTAGAGCTGTTCTCGAACATATCGCTGAATATAATTACCAGTGACCGTTTATGAATCCGTTCTGCCAGTTCGTGAATAGTATCCGCTATAGCCGTTCTTTTCCGGGTATCAGGAGCTATCGGGTGGATTCGTTTCTCCAGCTCGCTAAAAAGATACTTGTGATGGATATTACTCGATTTAGCCTGTGTATGCAATTCGATCTGATCCGAAAAGATACTCAATCCGGCCGCATCCCTCTGCTTTTTAAAAAGATAGATAAGTGCTGCACTGATATAGATCGAAAAGGTGATTTTATTGCAATGATCAATATCCGGTTTCTCCAGAACCGGGTAATACATGGAGGAAGAGTTGTCGATCAGGACCTGGCACCGCAGATTGGTCTCTTCCTCATACCGCTTAATATAAAGACGGTCAGTACGGCCGTAAAGCTTCCAGTCTATATTCCGGATCGACTCACCCGTATTGTAGAGTCGGTGTTCGGCAAATTCGACAGAGAAACCGTGAAACGGACTCTTATGAAGTCCTGTAATGAAACCTTCTACCACCTGGCGGGCAAGAAACTCCAGGGAGCTGAACTGCTCCAGACGGGATTGATCAAGGTTTTCAGACATTGAAAAGATCTAGGATCCTGGATCCTGGATCCTAGATCATCAGGTTAACGCATACAAAATCCAGAATCTAGTATCCAGCATCAAGCATCTATTAAAGGTGTTTTTCAATAATTGCTTTATAGTTAGCCTTTGGAACAGCACCTATCTGCTTATCAACCACCTCTCCGTTTTTGAAGAATAGTACAGTAGGAATATTACGTACCCGGTAAGTCGCAGTGGTTGAGGGGTTTTCATCTACGTTTAGCTCACCGACAATAATCCGGTCGCTATATTCATCTGCCAATTCGTGAACGATCGGTCCAACCATCCGGCAGGGGCCACACCATTCAGCAGTCAGGTCTACAACGGTTAATTTATCCGCTTTGATGACCTTTTCATCAAAGTTAGCATCAGTGAAAGTTTCAAACATAGCTTTTCAATTTTCGATTTTAGATTGAGTGCAAAAATACGATTTATTCCTGAGATACCCTTGAGTCCAGCTCTTCAGAATCTGCCAGCACATCCATCATTGCCCTGGAGTTCACTTTGTATTTTCGTGATGGGAGGTCGATAGCCAGATCGTTGTCCCTGTCCACCACCCTTATTCGCAGATTGCACTTTCCCCTGTTCTGTTTGGCTACCTCATATGTCTTCATGATCAATCCCTCTGTCAATTCGTTCAGGTTTATTGTTACGGTAAAACTCGTGGCATGTTTCTCCATCACTTCCGAGAGGAGTGTCATGCTGGAGATTTTTACCCGAAATTGATCAGGTGCATCGTACCTGCTCTCTACCTTTGCCTTCATAAAAACATACATCCCATCCTCAAGCAAATGACGCCATTTCAGATAATCTTCCGTGTAGATAAAAAGATTCATTGTGTCAAGGTAGTCTTCCATTGTAAAAGATCCGTAAGGTTTTCCGTTCTTGCCTATCTTATGGTTGGCTGCGATAATGATCCCTGCGAATGAAACATCCTGACCCTTTAATGTGCGCATATTGGCTTTCAGTTTCTCAAGGTTGATATTACAGAAACTCTCCATCTCTACCTTAAAGTCATCCAGGGGGTGACCTGACATATAGAAGCCGGCAATCTCTCTCTCATGCTGAAGCTGTTCTATTCGCGACCAGGGTGGGCACTCCGGCAACTGAAGTTCAGTCATTTCGATCTCCTCATCTTCTCCAAAAAGTGATTGCTGTGATGAGTTCTTCCGGGCTGTATAATCAGCAGCATGACGGATCACCTTCTCCAGGAAGATGTGCTCATCTGAAGGCTCCTGGAAAAAGTATTGGGCACGGTGTGTGTTCTCAAACCCATCGAAAGCTCCGGCTTTGGCCAGCGCTTCAAGACAACGTTTATTAACAGCATGGGAGTCAACACGAGTTGTCAGGTCAAAAATCGAAGTAAAGGGACCATTCTCTGCGCGCTCCTCTATGATACTCATCACAGCTGATTCCCCTACATTCTTTATACCGGCCATTCCAAAACGGATCTCATCACTCTTGTTCACCGTAAACCGGAGTTCGCTTTCATTGACGTCAGGTCCTAATACCGGAATCTTCATGCGCTTGCACTCTTCGATGAAGTTGGTGATCTCCTTCAGATCGGTCAGGTTTCGGCTCAGAACAGCAGCCATAAACTGATGCGGATAGTGGGCTTTGAGGTAGGCCATCCGGTAAGCCACATAGGCATAGCAAGTACTGTGCGACTTATTGAAGGCATAGTTCGCAAACGCCTCCCAATCCTTCCAGATCTTGATTACGTTCCTCTCATTGTGCCCATTTTGTTTACAACCATCTATGAATTTTGGTTTCAACTCATTCATCATCGGTATGATCTTCTTTGCCATTGCCTTGCGAAGGGAATCGGCTTGCCCCTTAGTAAACCCGGCCAGCAATTGGCTCAACAACATCACCTGTTCCTGGTAAACAGTAATCCCATATGTATCCTTGAGGTATGTCTCCATCTCAGGGATATCATATAAGATTTTCTCTCGTCCGTGTTTCCGGTTGATAAAACTGGGTATATACTCCATCGGTCCGGGCCGGTAGAGGGCATTCATGGCAATCAGATCTTCGATTTTATTCGGTTTGAGCTCCCTGAGATACTTCTTCATGCCATCCGATTCAAACTGAAATATTCCCGTGGTCTTCCCTTTGCTGAACAGTTGATAGGTTAGCTCATCATCAAGGGGAATGGTTTCAATATCAATGTCGATCCCTTTGGAGTTCTTAACATTCTTTACTGCATCGTTGATGATGGCAAGGGTTTTCAATCCCAGGAAATCCATCTTGAGCATCCCGGCCTTCTCGATGTGATCTCCGTCATACTGGGTGACCAGGAGATTTGAGTCTTTAGAGATGGTGATTGGGATATGCTCTATCAGACTGTTTTTGCCAATGATGATACCACAAGCATGCAGTCCGGTTTGCCGGATAGAGCCCTCCAATGCTTCTGCGTACTTCAGCGTCTCAGAAACAAGCTTGTTTGCAGATACCCGGGCCGCTTTGAGCTCCGGTGTTTCCTCATATGCTTTCTTAAGTGTGATTCCTGGTCGGGTTGGCACCAGTTTGGTGATCCGGTTAACCTCATCCAGGGGCATCTGGTGTACCCGGGCTACATCCCGGATAGCTCCTTTGGCGGCCATGCTTCCGAATGTAATGATCTGAGCTACTTTGTCGGACCCATATTTGTTCATCACCCACCTCAAAACCCTGTCACGCCCATCTTCATCGAAGTCGATATCGATATCCGGCATGGAGACCCGGTCGGGATTAAGGAATCGCTCGAAGAGGAGATCGTATTGAAGCGGGTCCACATCCGTAATCCGGGTACAAAAAGCAACAACAGATCCGGCTGCAGAGCCACGTCCGGGACCGACGGATACACCCATCTCACGAGCAGCGCTGAGAAGATCCTGCACAATCAGGAAATAGCCCGGGTAACCCATCTTTTTAATGGTTTCCAGCTCGAAATCAATACGCTCCCGTAGCTCATCCGAGATCTCGGGATATCGCTTCTTTGCTCCTTCGTAGGTGAGGTGTTGCAGATATGTGTCAGCATTTTTGAATCCATCCGGAATGGGAAAATCCGGCATAACCGCCTCTCTGTCAAGGCTGAACTTCTCAATCTTTTCCAGAATCTCTATTGTATGGTCGAGCGCCTCCGGAACATCCTCGAAGAGTGCATTCATCTCCTCTTTGGATTTAAGCCACTCCTGGCCTGTATAACGAAGCCTGTCGATATCGGTCATCACTTTGCCTGTATTGACACATAGCAACCGGTCATGAGCTTCAGAATCCGCCTCATTCAGGAAATGGACATCGTTGGTCGCGATCAGTTTTACGCCTGTCTTTTTTGACAATTCGATAAGTGCCTTATTTACAATCTCTTGCCGATGAAACACCTCTTCATCCCGGGAGGGATCTGTAACTTTATGCCGCATCAACTCCAGGTAGAAATCCTCCCCGAAAATCCCGTTAAACTCCAGAATGGTTTTCTCGGCCCGTTCCAGGTTATCTCCCTGAATAGCCCGTGGTATCTCCCCAGCCAGGCAGGCGGAACAGGCAATCAATCCCTCGTTGTATTCTTTCAGCAGTTCCATGTCAATCCTGGGCTTATAATAATGTCCTTCTATCCACGCCAGAGAGATCAACTTCACCAGGCTGGTATATCCTGCCATGTTCTTTGCCAGCAGGATCAGGTGATCCCCTTTACGGTCGACCGGGTCAGTTTTTTTATGGCGGCTGCGTCTGGCAACATACGTCTCACACCCGATGATGGGGGTGAAACCGGGAAACTCGTTACACTTCTCAGTAAAGGCCTTAACTCCAAACAAATTGCCATGGTCTGTCAGGGCCACTCCCCTCATTCCATCTGCAATGGATTTTTCGACCAAATCCCTGATATGACAGGCGCCATCAAGGATAGAATATTGTGAATGAACATGTAAATGGACGAAATCTCTCATCGCTGTAAAAGTACTTAAAATCCATCCGCTGAAGTTCGGTGTTGATAAAATTATACCACTTTTGTTAAAAACTAATTCCTTTCACATCCAACCTCACACCTATTTGTTTGTTTCAATTTTAAGTACTATTTTTGCACCCCATTTTATTAACCTATAAAATTCATTGAACTAACATGCCAGCAAAGATTAGATTACAGAGAAGAGGTAAGAAGGGACAACCTTTTTACCACATTGTGATTGCGGATGGTCGTGCACCACGTGACGGGAAATTCATTGAAAAAATTGGCTACTACAACCCTCTGACCAAACCTGCAGAGATTGAGATCAATTTTGAGAGTGCCCTTAACTGGTTGCATAAGGGAGCACAACCCACCGATACGGTCAGAGCCATCCTCTCCTACAAAGGAGTATTGTATAAGAACCATCTGTTGAAAGGAGTTGAGAAAGGAGCCTTGACAGAGGAACAGGCAGAGGAAAAATTCCAGACCTGGATGACTGAGAAAGAGGCCAAGATCTCCGCTAAGAAAAATGAGCATGAACTCAGCATTAAAGAAGCTGTCAAAGATGCTCTGGCTCATGAGAAGAAAATAAACGAAGTCAAAGCCCAGGC
>JACNKI010000111.1:19591-37654 GCA_014382125.1 Bacteroidota bacterium
AGAGGGATGAAACCGGATGCTTTTTTTTATCTGGGTAAGATTCTGAAACGACACGGGAACAGAGGCCATCTGCTGGTCATTCTCGATGTTGACGAAATCGAAAATTATTCTAAACTGGAATCCGTTTATGTTGATATGGGACATGAGCGGATTCCTTTTTTTATTGAATCGATTGATCTCCTGGAGAAAAATAGAGTGATTCTGAAGCTGGCAGATGTAGAAGCAACAGATCATGCGGATGCTTTTGCCGGCCGGGAGATATACCTGCCACTCTCCATGCTACCCAAACTCGATGGAAACCGGTTTTACTATCATGAAGTAAAAGGATTCAACGTTGTTGATGAGAAACACGGAGAGATCGGAACGATTCAGGATGTCCTGGAATTGCCACATCAAGCCATGTTTCAGATCCTTTATGGTGATATTGAGATTCTGATCCCGATTGTGGATGAAGTAATTCAATCTATCGATCGGAAAAAGAAGAAGATCCACATCAAGGCCCCCGAAGGGTTGATTGACATCTATCATACAACAAGTTAAAGTGATTCGAAACGCATTCATTACCGTGTTAATACTGTTAGCGGGAACGCTGTTGTTCTCCTGTAAAAATATCAAAGCTGACTATTATCCTGACGGCAGTTTAAGATCTGAGATCACCATGAAGGGTGGAGAGTATCAAGGCAAGGCTATTTTCTATTATGCAAACGGGGAGAGACAAATGGAATGCTGGTATGAGTCAGGTATTCTTGATGGCCCCATGGCACGATATTACGATACAGGCAAGCCCAAAGAGACTATGTACTATAAAGAAAACAAGCCCGACAGCCTTTACAGATTTTGGAATCCCCATGGAATGCTGATGCTTGAGTGTAACTATAAAGATAGTCTGCTGGATGGGAAATACACAGATTATTATGACAATGGTGAGATTAAAATCCAGGGTCAATATGTACATGGGCTGTTTGACGGGCAATGGTTTTATTACGACCAGACCGGCCATATTATCGGGATTGGAAAATTCACAAACGGTTCAGGTGAGCAAAAAGCCTACTATGTGGATGGTACAGTAAAACAGATCATCCGATACCGGGATGGCAGGAAAAACGGAAAAGAATTGATCTACGATCCCTCAGGGAACCTCACTGAAGAAAATGAGTATTCCAACGGCGAATTGATTGCTGCAAAGAAGTATTAGAAAATTGAATATCGAAAAGTTGCCAACGCCATGTTAAATCAAGGAGTTATCTGATGTCATTTGTCTATCCATTTTTTCTATATGGCCTGTTTGCGTTGGTAATCCCAATCCTGATCCACCTGTTCAACTTCAGGCGGTACCGGAAAGTATGGTTTACCAATGTCAGGTACCTTGCCGAGATCAAACAGGAGACTCAAAAACGATCAAAGATCAAACAGTGGATCCTGCTGGCGATACGCTTGCTGGCAATCACATCACTGGTTATTGCGTTTGCCCAACCCTATATTCCTTCTCCAAAGCAACTACGCAAACAGGCCAATCATCAGGTGGTTAGCATCTACATCGATAATTCATTCAGTATGGATGCTTTTGGGAAAGAGGGTAAGTTAATCGATATAGCTAAGGCAAAAGCAGCAGAGATCGCTACCGCTTATGATCCTTCTGACAGGTTTCAGATACTAACGAATGATTTCGAAGACAGCCACCAGCATGTTGTCTCAAGAGAGGAGTTCCTGCAACTGATCGGGGATGTGAAGATATCGCCTGCTTTCCGTACAATCTCAGACGTATTTTCCAGACAGCAGGATCTGCTGGGAGAGATTCCGGGTGTGAACAGGAATATATACCTTATATCAGACTTTCAAGAATCCAACAGTGACTTTGAGAATATTCTTCCCGATACCACCCTCTCGCTGTTTATACTTCCCCTGGAGGCTAATGCCACAAGCAATTTGTATATCGACACGGCCTATTTTGAGGCTGCTGTTCAACAACCTGATCAGATCTCCCGTCTGCATGTGAGAATCCGGAATACAGGACCAGACAAACTGGAGAAAATCCCTGTCAAACTCGTCATCAACGACAGGCAGAAAGCCATCGCAAGTGCCGGGATCAACCCGGGGGCAGAAGCCGAATTGATTTTTCCGTTTACAAATAACCTCAATGGTATCCAGTCGGGGTACCTGGAGTTACAGGATTTTCCGATCATCTACGACGACAGATGCTACCTCTCCTATTCACTGGTATCTTCAATTTCCATTCTCTGTATCAACAACGACAAGGAGAACAGATACCTCAATGCCCTTTTTCAGAACGATTCAGCATTTCATTTTGAAAATACCAATGCTACGCGCCTGAATTATGCCTCTTTTAACAATTTCTCACTGATAATCCTGAATCAACTACCAACGATTTCATCCGGATTAATCCAGGAACTCAAACGATTCATCATCAGCGGCGGCAGCTTGCTGGTATTCCCTCCGGCAATATTGAAGCCTGCAGGATATGCCCGGCTGCTTCAGGATGCAGGACTCCCTAAGCTGGGTAATCCGGATACCAGCAGGTTAAGGGTCACTCAGATCCGGACCGGGAGTGAGGTATACAGAGATGTGTTTGAGCCTTCTGCTTCAGGCCAGATTGAACTCCCTGAAAACGCAGATATGCCCGTTACCACCCTCCATTTCCCGATTCAACCAGCCACAGGTTCGATGTTGGAATCCTTGCTTCTCCTCCAGAACGGAGATATATTACTTGCTTATAGTCCTGTTGAAAAGGGGAAGGTCTACTTTTTTTCATCACCTTTGGAGATGGAGTATACGAACTTTCCAGGACACCTTCTCTTTGTACCCACACTTTTCAAGATCGCTCTTCTCAGCCAGCCTCACTCCCCTCTTTACTATTTTACAGCCAATGATGAGCCGGTCGAAATCTCTTTCGACTCCCTGCATCAGGATATTATCTACCGGATACGGAATGCTGAATCCGGGTTTGAGATCATCCCTGAGATGAGGTTTGCCGGCGGGCGCATGCTCCTTTTTCCGCATGACCAGATCCGGGAAGCAGGGCTCTATACCCTTTTCCGTGATGTCACTCCTATAACCGATTTGGCTTACAATTACCCGCGGGAGGAATCAGAACTCAACTATACCGATCTTGAAGAGATCAAAGAGATCTTTGAGAGAAAACAAATTCGAACTGTGACATTTCTGAATGAAACTGAGCCTGCTCTTACAAGAGAGATCCACGATTTTGAGAAAGGGAAACCACTCTGGAAACTCTTCATCATCCTAACTCTGTTTTTTCTGTTGGCAGAGATTGCCGTCATCCAATTATTCCGGAGAAATTGACTAAGCATGCGGCGTTTTACCTGAACATTTTCCTTGAAATAGCGTATACAGTGTAAAAAAATCATACGATGGTGTCAAAATTTTTGACACTATAACGTAAGCGTAAATGAAATATTCTCAAGTAACATGCTACATATCAATCTATTACGATTTTGGCATAATATTTGCATATAGCTTCCCACACAAAGTAAAGAGAAAAATTAAATAACTTAAATATCACTGGTTATGAAAACTCTAAGTATTATCAACCTTCACAAAGCTGAGATCAAGAAAAATCAATTAGCCAAGATTAGAGGCGGAGGCGATGTAAGATGTTACTGCACAACCTCAAATCCTTATGTGACCATCAAAAAACAAGGTGGATCTACTCATGTTTGTATTTGCGACGGAACTACTGCTGAAGCCGGCATCTTCAATCGCAAGGGAGACTAAGCCATGAAAAATGTTACCTTTGCCAATACGCCAGCGCGTGTATTCGTAACATTATGTCCAATCACTGATGAAAAATGCGCTTTTTTTCACATCGGACAAAGGTAACAGCTATCTGTACAGCCCGTACAGAAATCAATTTCGACTATGTCATCCTTTCATTCCCTATTTCTTTCAGTTAGATAAGAAAGGTGTAAAGCTCGACCAATGGCTTACTTCCATCCGGAAAAAGGGTGAGGTTTGCCTGGATGGTGTTGGGAAGTTTTCATACACTGAGGCAAAATACCAGCTGGATAAATACAGGTTTCTGAAAAAACACGGATTCTTAAAACCTGAAAAAGCGATCAATCTTGAGGGCCGGTTGAAAGTTTCTGATGTAAAGAAAAATATAGAAAGTGTCAAGCAGCTTATATTTGAGGTCACGGAAGATTGCAACCTGAATTGCACCTACTGCACTTATAGTAAATATTATATCAATAAAGAGAGAACCAACAAATACCTCTCTTTTGAAGAGGCCAAACCTACACTGATGACTCTGATCGCAAAGCGCACTCCCTCCCCACTCGATCAACTCATTATCAGCTTTTATGGCGGAGAACCGCTGGTCAACTTTGCCTTTATCAAGTCTGTTGTAGATTTCACCAGTACCTATCCAAAAGACCAGATCACCTTTAAATATAGCATGTCAAGCAATGGGCTATTGCTGAAAAAATACATTCAATTCCTGGTAGATCATGCATTCGAAGTTTCTATCAGCCTTGATGGTGACGAAATTGCCAACTCTTTCCGCGTGATGAAAAACGGAAAGCCCTCATATAATACCGTGACAAAAAATCTTGATTTCGTCAAAGAACACTATCCCGATTATTTCGAGCAAAAAATCAACTTTCTGACGGTCCTGCATAAACGAAATTCATTTTCCGGAGTTTTTGAATATTATAAGAAAAAATATGATAAGACTCCGATGATGTCTGATGTAAATCCGCTGAACCTGACCCCGGAACATAAAAAGGAGTTTGATGAATGTATTCGATCCCTGCCCGTTTCCCAGGCTGACGAAAAACAATCCATGAAGTCGATAGAGAACGAACACCCAAAAGTTAAAGATATGGTAAAAATGGCTGAGAACTATTCCGGCTTTGTGTTCAAGAACTATCTCAAACTGATCTCTCCCGCTACTGGAAAATCTTCATCCAGAAAGTCAATCCCTACTGCAACCTGCACACCTTTCTCCATC
The DNA here is from genome assembly GCA_014382125.1 of Bacteroidota bacterium. GTDB lineage: Bacteria > Bacteroidota > Bacteroidia > Bacteroidales > FEN-979 > QYOJ01. The sequence continues at coordinate 24,579 of JACNKI010000111.1, forward strand.
CGGGCCTATTTCACAGCGCACGGGGCCATCATTCCCTGTGAGCATATCAGTACCAGCCATGAGATTGGACACTATTCTTACAAACAGCTACAACTTAATCCGAAGGAGATTGCCAATCTTTATAACAGATATTACGATAAGCCAGCACGGTTCTGTAATACATGCTATTTTGCTGATAACTGCCAGGACTGTATATTCAATACCGGGATCGAACTAGAGAAACCGACATGTGAATTCTATACCGGTGAATCGGGCTTCAGAAAATACCTGAAAGAACAATATTCAAGCATCGAAAACGATTACCCATTTTTTCTCAGGACCGCTCAAAAAATACTCCATGAAGAGTAAACACCAATGGTTATTTCTGGAACCATATGTTCACTTGTTACGCCAAAAAGGCACCCTGTTTCTCTATAATTCTGTTACCAAAGTGGCATTGGAGTTCACCCAATCATCTGCTGTTTACAAACTGGCAGGTCAGCTGGAAAAGCCTGTAAACGGATGTGTCATCCCCATCTCTGCTAATCAACTGAAGGACCATGAAATCCTGAACTTTATCAACAAGCTTCGCGACACATTTATGGGCGACTTGCTCGATCCGGCCTGGTCAAAAGGGAAACCTGTAAATATTTTTCCGGAAGTGATTGTCAAGCATTCACTGGAGAAGAAAAAAAATGTCAAGGCATACTTAACTCCTGACCTGGACCCAAGAAACTACATCCAGGAACTCACTCTCTTTGTCATTACGGATTCTGTGAAAAAACTGGCTCCTTTTTCCAATGCATTCCTTCAATTCTCCTTTCCCGCATGCTGTACCTCCACTCAGGAAGTAATGAAGATCAAGCTGGCCGATTCAATCATGCATGAGATAAATAACTATACGCCAACCCTGATCCACATCTCAGGATCAAATATTTTTTCATACCCTGACCTCGAAGAGTTGATAAATCTGATGGCTACCAGTCCGTTTCAGAAGAAATACCATCTGATAAGTAAGAACTGGGAAGCTGAAACCGTAAACCGGATACTCGCCCAAAAGAATACAAACCTGGCGCTCTATATCACATTCCCTACCCACCCTGACATCATTGCCAGTGATCTTCGCACTCTCCGTGAGTCCAAATTGTTGAAGAAGATCGAGTTTAACTTTGTGATTAGTGATGATGATGAGTTGCAAATGTCACAGGAGATCATCCAGATCCTTGATCTGGAGAATATCTATTTCAAACCTTATTTCACCGGAGAGAACCTTGAATTTTTCAGAGAAAACATCTTTGTATCACGCGAAGAGATCCTGGCTGCCCAACCCGACCAGCAGCAGGTCCTCTCCAGGTTGTCAATCAACGAAACGGATTATGGTAAATTCAGTATCACACCGGATGGAGCTGTCTATGCAAACCTCAACGACCCGGAACTGGGAAATGCCAGCAAATACTCCTTCATCCAGCTTATTGAAAGAGAGATTGATTCAGGTGTAAGCTGGGGGCGGGCCAGGAAGAAAGTAACACCTTGCAAGGATTGCATATACCATTTTCTATGCCCGCCAATCAGCTCATACGAGATCTTCATGAAACGGTTTAACTTTTGTGATGTCGTTCCAAATCCTCATCAGCCATGATGTGGAACTCTTTTGTGACGTCATACAGGTTTATCCTGAAAAGTAAAACCTTCACTGCCATCAATCTGATCGGGTTGACAGCCGGACTTACAGCATCGTTCTTCTTATTCATTTACATCATTAATGAGCTGAGTTACAACTCATTCTATCAGAATAACAACCGGATATTCCGGATCATTCGTGAAGTTTCAGGGGTAAAGATTCCGCTCTCTCCTGCCTTACTCACTTCCAATCTTCAATCTCATATATCGGGTATAGAGAAAACAGGAAAGATCATCTTCCTCCCTCTCCAGGTCGGTCCAATTCCGGTAAAACAGAATGATAATTTTGTGGAAGAGAACGGTTTTATCTGTGCTGATCCGGAAATTCTGGAGATTTTGTCCATCCAGGTGTTCTCCCGATACGATGCTAACGAACAGTTAGACTCCAACTCTGTCATTCTCTCGGAATCAGCTGCTTTACGTTGCTTCGGAACAAAGAATCCTGTTGGCAGGCAACTGGGTATCAATATCAGTGGAATTCCGTTCTCACCCACTGTAACCGGTGTATTCCGGGATCTTCCATGGAACTCCACCATACAGATCGATTACATAGCCAGCATGGACCTATTCAGATCACTGATGTTAGAGTTTGTTATTGATCTGGATAGTGAAGTAGATGCATTTGAAGATGCTTATGCAGAGTCCTATCTTCTGATCGACCGGTCAAGCCGGGCGGGAGAGATTCAGGCACAGATACCAGCCTTACTCGATTCGCTGGGCCATACTGATGCAGATGTGAACTACAGGTTTCAAAATATTGGCGATATCTATTTGGATTCACCGGATATCGTCAACGATTTCCATCTGAAAGGTGACCGGGATTCTCTTTTCTATTACGCCTCTCTCGCTATATTCATCTTATTGCTGGCTGGCATCAACTACTCCATCCTTAGTACTGCGCGATCAGCACTTCGGTTTAAAGAGGTAGGGGTTAGAAAAGTACTGGGAGCTACCAAGCGAGTACTTCGGATGCAAATCCTGATTGAATCGATGATGCTGACTTTCCTGGCTTTTCCATTATCGTTCCTGGTCCTCGGACTCGTTGAACCGTTCATGGATAATCTATATGGATATAAGATCCAGCTCTATACCTGGAACATGCTGATTTACATCCCCCTGTTTGCCGGCATTACCCTCCTCATCGGGTTTGTCTCAGGAGCTTACCTCGCCCTCTACCTTTCTGCCCTGAATCCGTTGAAAGCGATCAAAAATCAAATATTTACCAGGCAGCGTTTCAGTATGAGCAAGGTTTTCATCGTTTTTCAGCTCCTGATCACACTATCTTTATTGATCTGTGTGATTATCATCCTTGCACAACTAGATTACTGTTTGCATGAAAATACAGGCATCGATAAACGCAACCTGCTGACCGTTTCGTTTGATCCGGAGGAGTTTCACGACTATACTAAACTTCGGGATAAAACCAGAAAGGAGAAGAGTGTAATTGCTGTCTCCGGAAGTTCTATCATGCCTCCTTCAAATGCCAGGACTTCCATTCCGATCGCTTTAAGTGATACGTTGGAACAACCAATCAGTGCAGAAACTTACTATGTCGACGAGGGCTTTTTAGAGACGCTTGGTGTAGAGATCGTTGCCGGTAAAGGCATTCATGCTTCCGATGCAGATTCCATTAGCACTCCAACCGTTCTGAACCAAGACTTTGTGGTGCAAGTGAAGTTGACAGACCCTGTAAATACCTCACTTGGACAATTCAAAATAATGGGTATCGTAAGGGACTTCAACATCCATTCGTTCTATTCAAAGATCAATCCAGCTTTATTCATTTACGCCCCTGATAAATGCAGGTATATGGTTGTGCGATTTCAGCCAGGCACCCTGAATGAAACAGTGGATGGTATCCAACAGCACTGGGAAGAGCTGGCACCGGGCATGCCTTTTCAATACACAACCTTCAACGATGCGTTAAGCAATATGTATGATCAGGAGCAAAAGTTTGGTCAGGTTGTCTCCTTGTTCGCATTGCTCGCGTTCATCATTACTGGAATGGGGCTTTTTGGTCTCGCTTTGCTGATATCGGAACGCAGGATGAAAGAGACCGCTATCCGGAAGGTGTTTGGTGCTTCCAATGTCGATATCCTCTTCCGGATGCAGAAGGAGTTCCTGGTCTATATCGGGATCGCTTCATTAATAGCTGTTCCTGCAACCTGGATCCTGATGAACTACTGGCTGTCCACGTTCTACTATAAAACAGGAATGCATTGGTACCTTTTTGTGATATCTATTGTATCTGTTACTATTTTTGTATCTGCTATCATCCTGATGAGAACCTACCGGGTTCTTCATCAAAACCTTATTAACGCGTTGAGATATGAGTAGATTCCCGTTTTCACGGCAACTTGACTCAATGGATTGCGGGCCTGCCTGCCTCCAGATGATAGCCCGTTACTATGGAAAGAACTACTCGCTATCCACCCTGAGAGACCTCTGCCATATCACCCGCGACGGAGTGACAATGCTTGGGATCAGCGATGCAGCTGAAGCGATTGGATTCAACGCCATAGGTGTGAGGATCACCTATGATGAACTGCTAAATGAAGCCCTAAAACCCTGCATTATCCATTGGGAACAGAACCACTTTGTCGTTCTTTACCGTATAGAACGAAAAGGAGGAGTTGACCATCTCTCTGTAGCGGATCCGGCTTTAGGAAGGGTGAAATACCGTAAAAAAGATTTTCTTCGGAAATGGATGGCAACTAATGATCCGGAAGATGAAGAAAAGGGGATTTGCATGTTAATGGAGCCTACAAAGGAGTTCCATGCCAAAAAAGGAGAAGACGCGGGAATTTCGCGTCTCAGGTTCATCTTCGGCTACCTGAAACCTCATCGAAAGCTTTTCTTCCAGCTAATCCTGGGAATGCTCCTGGGCAGCTTGTTTATGCTGATCTTTCCCTTCCTGACGCAATCCATCATCGATATCGGGATCCAGAATCAGGATCTCAACTTCATCACGCTGATCCTTCTGGCCATGATGGCCCTCTTCCTGGGCCAGATCTCCGTGGAGTTTATCCGGGGCTGGATCCTGCTCCATATCAGCACCCGGATCAACATCTCCCTGATCTCCGACTTTCTGATCAAAATCATGAAACTTCCGATCGGATTTTTCGACACCAGACGTGCCGGCGATCTGATCCAACGGATTCTGGACCACGACCGGATCCAGTCTTTCTTAACGGTCAGTTCCCTGAGTATCCTCTTCTCGATAGTCAACTTCATCATTTTCGGGCTGGTACTTCTGGCATACAATTACATCATTTTCCTTGTCTTCCTGAGTGGAAGCATTCTTTACGGTATATGGGTCTATCTGTTCATGAAGCGGAGAAGGGAACTCGATCACGCCAGTTTCTCGTATATGGCTGAAAACCAGGGTAATTTGATTCAGCTCGTAACCGGTATGCAGGAGATCAAACTGAACAACTGCGAAAAGGAGAAGCGATGGGACTGGGAACGGATCCAGGCAAAATTGTTCCGGGTCAGTATAAAAAGCCTCTCATTGACCCAATACCAGAATGTAGGAGCTCTGTTCTTTATCCGCACAAAGGATATCATCATCATCTTCCTCTCAGCTTCCCTGGTGCTGAAGGGGGAACTGACACTCGGTATGATGTTAGCTATCCAGTATATCCTCGGGCAAGTGAATAATCCTGTGGAACTGATGGTCAGCTTTATGCGGGAAGCACAAGATGCCAGCATCAGCATGGCCAGGCTGGATGAAGTTGGATCCCTGAAAGAGGAAGCGACTCCCGAAGAGAACCTGATTGAAAGGCTTCCCCCACACCGGAATATCCTGATCAACAAAGTCTCCTTCCAGTATGAAGGACCTCACTCACCGTTTGTTCTGAAAAATCTGTCCCTAACCATTCCGGAGAAAAAGGTTACGGCTATCGTTGGGCAGAGCGGAAGTGGAAAGACAACCCTGGTAAAGCTGATGCTTGGCTTCTACCCCCCTGTAAAAGGGGAGATCTCTATTGGAGAAACGTCGCTGCGTTCCATCTCTCCGGGATACTGGAGAAGTCTTTGCGGAGCTGTGATGCAAGAGGGATATATCTTTTCAGATACCATCGCCAGTAACATCGCGATGAGCCAGGAGAAACTGGATGAAGATAAACTTAACCGGGCAATCCGGATTGCTAACCTTACTGAATTTATTGAATCTATTCCTACCGGATTACTGACGAAGATCGGCCAGGAAGGACATGGCATCAGCGAAGGCCAGAAACAACGAATCCTGATTGCCCGGGCAGTTTACAAAGACCCGGAGTTCATCTTCTTTGATGAAGCCACCAACTCCCTGGATGCGAATAATGAGCGTGTGATCATCGACAACCTGAATGAGTTCTTCTCCGGCAAAACTGTGGTGATCGTTGCCCACCGGCTCAGCACAGTAAAAAATGCGGATCAGATCGTTGTACTCGATCATGGCCATATTGTGGAAAAAGGTACACATAAAGAACTAACCAGTCAAAAAGGAGCCTATTACGAACTGGTCAAAAACCAACTTGAACTTGGATATTAACATGAAGGAAAAAAAACAGGAACAGAAAAAGTACAGCCCGGAGGTGGAGGAGATCCTGCACCGACGATCCGGATTTATTGTGCGCAACGGGATTCTATTCCTGGCTATCTTCTTTGCTTTGCTCTTGGTGGCAACCAATTTCATCAAATACCCGGAGCAACTGAAAGCACCCATCACGTTCACGCAGGAACAGCTAGTTGAAACTGATGAAATAAGAGGAGAGATAATCTTGACAGCCGATGCAGCCTCTCTGATCAAGGCAGGTCAACCCGTGTCAATCTCCTTGAAAACGGCAGATGACATTCTGCCCGACCAATTTACAGGAAGGATATATGAGATAAAACCTGTTAACGATGGTACCTATTACAAACTATCTGTGACCTCCTTGCCGGAAAACATTCCTTCAGGAGTTGAAGGCACAGCTATCATTTATTCGGGGGAAATCAGCTTATTTTCCAAGATATTAAATCCGGTTTTTGCGATATTCAGATATGATTGAGATAAAAGAAATTACAAAAGTTTTCCAGGCTGAAGATGTGCAGACTATGGCACTGAACAAGGTGAATTTAGAAGTATCGAAAGGGGAGTTCGTGGCAATTATGGGCCCTTCCGGATGCGGTAAATCTACGTTGTTAAACATCATCGGAATGCTTGAATCCCCCACCAGTGGCAACTATGAATTCCTGGACCACCAGATTTTCAGTTTGCCTGAGAAAAAACGTACGGAATTGCGTAAAAAACATATCGGTTTCGTCTTTCAGAACTTCAACCTGATCGATGAACTGAACATCTTCGAAAACGTCGAACTTCCACTATTGTACCTGGGTGTTCCGGCACCTGAGCGAAAGCTTAACGTAACCGAAGTGCTTGAAAAGCTGGAGATGGCACACCGCAAGAAGTATTTCCCGATGCAGCTATCAGGTGGTCAGCAACAACGGATTGCTGTGGCGCGCGCGTTGGTTGTCAATCCCTCCCTCCTGCTGGCTGACGAACCTACCGGTAACCTCGATTCCCATCATGGGGATGATGTCATGAACCTCTTCATCAACCTGAACGATGCCGGTACTACGATCGTCATGGTAACCCACTCAGCCCGTGATGCAGAGTACAGCACCCGGATCGTAAATCTTTTTGATGGACAGATTGTTTCGGAGAAATATTAAATCTTAATCGTAAACACTGTAGAGCCTGGCGTTGACTGGACCGTCATGCTGCCTCCATGAAGGCGGATGATCTGTCGTGAAAGGCTAAGTCCGATTCCTGAGCCTTTTTGCTTTGTCGTGAAAAACGGCACAAAAACATCTTCCATCAACTCAGCGGGGATTCCTTTGCCATTATCAGTGATTTTTACGATCATCCGGTCCTGATTAGAATTTGCAGCGAGTTCGATAACTGGATCTTCAACCCCATCCAACGCTTCTGCAGCGTTTTTTACCAGGTTGATCAACACCTGCTCAAGCAGTTTCCCATCAGCGTTCATAAAAAGGGAGGGATGAGAAGTGATCTTCAGTTCAATACCGGTTCCCTCAAGCTCCATTTCAAAAAGCTGAGTGACGCGTTGAAAGAGCTCTTTGACATTTACAACCTGGAACTCGGGTTTCGGCAAACGAGTGATACTGCGGTAGTTCTGAACAAAATGAATCAGCCCTTTCCCCCTTGAGTCAATTAGATCGAGCCCTTTGACTGTTTTTTGAACAATTTCAGATGTAACCTCTTTCGGTTTGATCAACTCCTTTTGATTCTTTCGTCTGAGTTTTTTCCCAATCGTACCGATCAGGGTCACAATCGGTGTCATGGAGTTCATGATCTCGTGAGTCAATACACGGATCAGCCGTTGCCATGATTCGATCTCTTTCTCGTCCAGCTCCGGTTTGATGTTCTGGAATGAGACCAGATGTAACTCCTCGTTCATCGTGCGGAATTTAACCTTCTTTGTCGCTAGTTGGATCAACTCGCCCTCATGAATGAGCGAGATCAGTTTCCGATCATTCGATTCCAGGTTGATCAGCATATCACTAAACCCATCTTTGATGTTGTTCAGCTTTTTCAGATTCCTTAATACTTGTATCCCAAAGATCTTTTTCGCGGCTTCGTTAAAAAGTTCAACCGATCCGTCGGTTTTGAAGGAGATCAATCCCACGGCTGTTTCATCAACAATGGTTTTGAAATAATTATTCTGAATCTCATTTCTCAACCTTGCCTGCTCCAGTTTATCATTGATCTGATCGAAATAGTGATAAAGAGAACTGAATTCATCTTTTTTGTCCCTGCGAACATTGGAGGAGGTAACCTCTCCGCTGAGGTAAAAAAGAAAAAAATTCTCCAGTTTCTTATTGATACTGTTAAGATACTTGATTAACGAGATGATCTGAATGATAAAGAGGCCGGAGAGTATAATGATTACCGAGTAATTTGGATAGAGTAAAAAAGAGAGGCACAAGAAGAAACAAGTCACTGAAACCACTGCCAAACGGATGATCACATTGAATAAGTATTTCCTAGAGACCATACCGTTTCATTTTGTTGTAGATCGTCTGTCTTGAGATTCCCAACTCACGAGCAGCACTGGTCATGTTTCCCATATGTCTGAGCAGGGCTTTACGGATGATCTCCTTCTCGAAATCACCATACGATCCATTCAATTCAGGTTGTGGCATAGCCTGACCAGGCATTTTTTTGAGGTAGAGATCTTCAGGCTTAACTTTGTTTCCCTCTGCCAGGATAACGGCTTTTTCGATAGAATGTTCGAGCTCACGGATATTCCCTGGCCAGGTGTATGATCTCATCGACATCATCGACTCTTTGGTGAAAGAAAGCTTCCCTCTGTCATATTTGGAAGCACTCATGCTCAGGAAATGGTTTGCCATCATCTCGATTTCCCCTCCCCGTTCACGTAGCGGTGGCAGGTCGATCTGGATGGTGTTGACACGAAAAAGCAGATCTTGCCGGAACAAACCCTCCATCACCAGTTTGTCCAGGTTCTTATTGGTGGCACAAATCAGGCGAATATCAATAGGTACTGCCTTGTTGGATCCCAGCGGGATGATTTGCCGTTCCTCCAATACGTTCAATACTTTGGCCTGTATGTTCATCGACAGGTTGCCTATCTCATCCAGGAACAGGGTCCCACCCGATGCCGTCTCAAAACGTCCGATCCGATCCTGCTTGGCATCAGTGAAGGTGCCTTTTTTGTGTCCAAACATCTCGCTCTCAAACAATGTCAATGGAATAGAAGACATATCCACAGTGATCATTGCTTCCTTGGAACGCGACGAACGTTTATGAATCTCCCTGGCTATCAGCCCCTTGCCTGTTCCGTTCTCACCAGTGATCAGGATATTAACGTCAGTCTTGCTCACTTTGTCAACGATCTCCATCACACGGCTCATCTGCGGACACTGTACAATGATCTCCGGATATTGCTTATCCAGCTCAGCGCCCAACTGATCCTGTCGGTTCCGGAGTTTCTCAATCTCTTTATTCGATTCCCTTAACTTAAGAGCCGTCCGAAGTGTTGCAAGCAATTTATCATTATCCCAGGGCTTGATGATAAAATCAACAGCTCCATTCTTCATTGCCTTTACAGCCAACTCTACATCCCCATAAGCAGTCATCATAATTACGCTGAGAGAAGGATCCACTTTCAGGATCTCCTTTAACCAATATAAACCTTCATTGCCTGTCACAACCCCGGCAGAGAAGTTCATATCCAGCAGTACCAGATCGAATGATTCATTTTGCAGGGAGTTGACGATTATATTGGGTGTCTTCAGTCCGGTTACCAGGTTAAATTCATCTTCGAGAAACAGTTCAAGAGCTTCCAGAATCTCTTTATTGTCTTCAACAATAAGCAGGTTTCCTTTTTTCGACATTTTGCGAATTTTTACACTATCTTACAATAAGTGTCCAAATTTAATACAATTATTGTCAAATATTTGGACACTTTACTATATTTTTTTTATCAATTTGTAACAAACTGCTGAAAATCAAGAAGATAATTTCTTGGTGCGATTCTTGTCTAATTACCAATCTATAATGAATACAAGGAAAGATCCGGGAAAAAACATGCTGGATGTGATTCCAGACATACTCTTATGGATCGACAACAAAGGGCATTTGATGGATTTTCATCCAAATAATCATGCGTTTTTGTTTGATCGCGAAGGAGGTGTGTTGGGTTGTCATTTGGAGGAGATTTTCAACCGGGAACTTAGCACTCAGGTGTTGGACCTGGCGAAGAAGAGCCGGGAGAATAATCAAATGCAATTGGGACAGGTAACCTATCAGGAAAATGGTTCTGCTTCCCATTTCGAATGCAGGATTTCACCAGTAAATGACAATCAGTTTATTGCAGGATGGCGGGAGATCAACCACATGGCCGAATCCCGGAAAGGCGAACTCATTAAAGGGAACAATCAGGCTACATTAGCACTTCTTACTGAAAACTCTCAGGATGAGGCTATTAATAAAGCCTTTAAATATCTCGGCGAGTCCTACCATGCCGACCGGATCACACTTTTCAAAAACCACACTGATCCTGATTCTTCGGAAGTCTTCATGTCGCTTCAAAATGAGTGGTCGCATCATGAGATTGCACTTAGTTTGGATAACCTGCAATTATCTCATATCCCATACAATCCTGATTTCATCAATTTCTACGATACCTTAAAAAGCAACTCGCCCGTTATAGCAATTGCAGATGATCTTACTGAATCTGCACGGAAGTTTCTCAGCCAGATGGAGATTCTATCTTCTGTTGTGATGCCGGTATTTGTCAGATCCAGCTTCTGGGGATTTCTCTCAGTTAGCGATTGTCGTTCGCAACGCAGCTGGAAAGAGGAGGAGGTCGGTGCTATCAAAACAATCTCTGTCATCCTCGGAGCTGTCATCCAGAAACATCAGGATCAGGAAGAGTTAACTATTGCCAGATTGCAATCGGAAGAATCCGACCGCTTGAAAAGCTCGATCCTGGCAAATATCAACCATGAACTGAGAACACCTATGACAGGCATTCTCGGGTTCTCTGAAATTCTTGCCCGTCAACTGGATGACCATAAAACCCGTGAGATGGCGGAAAACATTCATTTGAGTGGAAACCGATTATTGGCAACCCTGAACAGCATGATCGAACTCTCCCAGTTTGAAGCTCAGAAGGCACAGTACAAACTAATTGAGACCAGGCTCAATGAAATGATCCTGATGACTTGTGAGGCCCATATTGCTGCAGCCAAAAAGAAAAGACTCGGATTTGAGATCTATATGCATGAATCGATCTTCTCTTATGTCGAAGAGAAGGTCTTCATTAAACTGCTCAATCACATTCTGGAAAATGCGGTGAAATTCACCGATGAAGGGACGATCATTGTAGAGACGAAACATGAATGGAGTGAAGGTAAATCCTGGTCATGTATCAGTGTCACAGATACTGGTCCCGGGATACCGCAAGAGTTTCATGAGATCATCTTCGAAGAGTTTCGCCAGGTTAGTGAAGGCTATAACAGGAGCTTTGAAGGAAGTGGCCTGGGACTAACGCTTGCGAAGAAAATCGTTAACCTGATGAATGGGAAGATCACCCTCACCAGCCAACTAGGCAACGGGTGTACTTTCACTATCTATCTTCCTTCCAGTCAGTTGAATACCCTGGAAGTTCCGCCAACCGGGATTGAACCTCAACATATACAAAGGGCAACCAACGTACCAGGTCCAGAGATCATCAGGCCCTTGCCATCAATTCTGATCGTCGAAGATAATAAACTCAATTGTGACCTGATCCAGATCTATCTACGCATCCAATGCAACTGTGACACAGCTAAGAATGGTGAAACAGCTGTAGATATGGCCCGCAAAAAGAAATACGACATCATCGTGATGGATATCAACCTGGGACCTGGGATTGATGGGATGGAAGCTACCCGTCGTATTAAAAAACTGCCCAGACATACCCAAACACCCATCATTGCTGTAACCGGCTATACCATGAATTCTGACAGGAAGGAGATATTGGAATCAGGCTGCACACATTACCTGCCCAAGCCAATAGATAAATCTTCATTAACCACCCTGATCACCGAACTGGTTAGCAAGCATTAATTTCCTACTTTTACATGGTAAAACCACCACCATGAAGAAGTTCCCCCTGCACTGGCAGATTCTTATTGCTTTAATCCTCGGCATCTTATACGGCTCTTTCCTGGGCGAATACATTGGATATGTTGACTGGATGGGCGATATTTTTCTCCGTGCCCTGAAGATGATAATCATTCCTCTCATTCTGAGTTCAATCATTTCTGGTGTAGCCAATATTGGAACAGCCGAAAACCTGGGCCGGCTTGGCTTTAAAACCATCCTCTACTATCTCACCACGAGTACACTAGCGATCATTACAGGACTTTTCTTTGTAAACATGCTCAAACCAGGTGTTGGCGCCGACCTGGGATTTGTTAGCCACGTAGAGGGATTAGGGATCATGGACCAATCGTTCGGGCAGATCCTGATCAACATCATTCCGACCAATATTTTTGGCTCATTGGTAGAGGGAAAAATGCTTTCGATCATCTTCTTTGCGATCCTGATGGGATTTTTCATCACCCGTACGAAAGAGAAAACCCGTGCTTTTATGACCAATTTGTTTGACAGCCTGTTTGACGTCATGATGAAAATCACCATGTTCGTCATCCGGTTTGCCCCGTTTGGTGTTTTCGGTATCGTGGCTTACCAGGTTAGCCAATCAGAAAGTATCGTGGTATTGGCCCAGAGTATGGGGCTCTACATGCTTGCAGTTATCCTGGGATTAGCTCTGCACGCATTTGTCACCCTGCCTCTGATCACCCGGTTTATCGGAAAAGCAAGTCCGCTCAAACACGTCAAAGCTGTTACCACTCCC
>JACNKI010000059.1:0-3060 GCA_014382125.1 Bacteroidota bacterium
TGGGACTATCTATTGGTGTCCATATGTTGAATCTCCTCGCAATCCCCGCGATCACTCTTGTCTATTATTTCAAGAAATATCACAACCCCAACTGGAAAGGGATCCTTCTCGCATTTGGCGTATCTATCATTATCCTGGCAGTTGTGATGTATATCATCATTCCTTTCATTGTAAAACTGGCAGGATGGTTTGAACTCTTCTTTGTAAATGGAATAGGCTTGCCATTCAATGTCGGTTCAATTATCTATTTTATTCTGCTGATTGGATTCATCGTCTGGGCATTGATCTATACAAGGAAGAAGCTAAAACCTGTATTAAATGCGATCATGCTCGCCTTCACGTTTATCCTGATCGGTTATTCCTCTTTCTTCCTGCTGGTAATCCGTAGCAATGCCGATCCTCCAATTGACGAAAACAATCCTGAAAATGCCATGTACCTGCTCACCTATCTAAACCGGGAGCAGTATGGTGACTGGCCACTGGTCAAAGGACAGTTCTTCAATGCGCCGGTAGTCGATCGTAAAGATGGAAATCCTGTCTATGCAAAAGACAGGACCACTGGGAAATATGTGGTTATCGATGAGCGAAAAGGGACAATCCCTGTTTACGATGAACGGTTTACTACTATCTTTCCCCGTATGTGGGCCAATATGGAGCCCAGGTACGGTGAAAACTACAAACGGTGGGCGAAGATCAAAGGGATCCCTATTCAGGTTAATACAAGAGATCAGAAAGAGACCCTTTACAGGCCTACTTTTGGAGAGAACCTCAGGTTTTTCTGGGACTATCAGGTAGTGCATATGTACTTCCGGTATTTTATGTGGAATTTCGCGGGACGACAAAACGATGTTCAGGGTTTTGGCAATAAGGTCAATGGCAACTGGAAAAGCGGGATTCCCTTTTTCGACCGATGGAGGTTGGGTTCTCTGGATATTCCTGATAGCTTGAAGAGCAATGCAGACAATAAATTCTATTTTCTTCCCCTGATATTGGGATTGATAGGCCTCTATTTCACCATCCGGAAAGATTATAAAACCGCCGTTGTGATCGGTCTTCTCTTCCTTATGACTGGCCTGGCGATAGTCTTTTATCTCAACCAGTATGCACCTCAGCCCAGGGAGAGGGATTATGCCTATGCTGCCTCTTTTTATGCATTTGCATTCTGGATAGGTTTGGGTGTAGTAGGTTTGACGGAGTGGTTGTCGAAGAGAGTGAACATGAAAACATCAGCAATTGCAGTTACAGTGGCTTCCCTGATCCTCGTACCTGGAATTATGGCTCAACAGGGATGGGATGATCATGACAGGTCGGGTCGGTATACAGGCCTGGCTATTGCTATCAACTACCTGAACTCGTGTGAGCCCAACGCCATTCTCTTTGCCAATGGAGATAACGATACGTTTCCGCTATGGTATGCACAGGAGGTTGAAGGGATCCGAACAGATGTACGGGTCGTGAACCTGAGCCTGCTGAACACATCATGGTATATCGATCAGATGAAACGAAAGGCTTACGATTCAGAACCGGTCCCGTTTTCATTAACCAGGGATAAATATCAATCCGGAAATCATGACATCACATATCTGGTAGAGGATCCAAAGCTTAAGGGCATATATATAGATGTGAAAGATGTTCTTGAGGTGATTAACACCAATGAAGACAGGCTTAAAACGAAGACCCAGGTTGGAACAATCGACTATTTTCCGACAAAGATGTTTATGGTGACCTATGATTCGGCCAAAATGGTCAACGAAAGATTGATCCCGGAAAACCTGGCAGGACGTATGGACACGATTCGCTGGACCATCAACCGGACAGCGATACAGAAAAACAACCTGATGATACTCGATCTGCTGGCTACAAACAACTGGGAGCGCCCTGTTTATTTTGTCATGACAACAGGCCCGGCCACGTACCTCGGACTGGAGAATCATTTTTTTCTGGAGGGATTAGCCTACAGGCTGTTGCCGGTAAAGGCTATTCCTTCAGGTGACAATCAGATTGGTGAGATAAATACTATAGCGATGTACGATCATGTAGTCAATCAATTTGAATGGGGAAATATGGAGAAGCCGGGAGTTAGTTTGGATGATGACAATGCCCGGATGATTATGAATATACGCAACCTGATGAGTAGGTTGGCCACAGCCCTGATCCAGGAAGGGAAAATGGATTCGGCACGTGTAGTGATGGATCTCTCCCTGGAGAAGATGCCTGACAGCAAGATCCCATACGATTATTTTGTGTTGCCATTGGTAGAAGGTTATCTGGCGCTTGGAGATACCGCACAGGGGATTGAGATCATGGAGCAGCTTAGTCGCTATAAAATGAATGAACTGAGTTACTATTTCTCATTCCCTGATAAAGACCTTCCCGATCTGGATATGAGTATACAGGAGGCTTTGTTCACCATGAATAAGGTATCACAGGCTGCACACAAAACAAAACAGGTTGATCTGGCTAACGCTGCTGACAGTACGATGAACAAATACTACGACATTTATATGCGCAAAGTCTACAAACCTTGACGAGTGTTAGCCATATCAAAACGCCTTTCATTTTCAGGCTCTTCAGCAGACAACACCTGATCTGCAATATACCCTCCCCGGAGAATGAAATTTATCTGACTTTCGACGACGGGCCGATTCCTGAGGCGACCATAGCGATTCTGGAAATACTCCGGGAAAAAGATGTGAAGGCTACCTTTTTCTGTGTCGGGCACAACGTGATGAAATACCCGGAGGTGTTCGAACAGGTCAGGCTGGGAGGTCATGCTATTGGTAACCATACATTTCATCATTTGAATGGCTGGAAAACAGCTCCCGCCAGCTATTACGAGGATGTGACCAGATGCGAAGAGTATTTTCCGACAACATTGTTCCGACCGCCTTATGGACGGTTTACTCCTTCCCAATATTACCTGTTACGAAACAGATACCTCTTTGTGATGTGGAGTGTGCTGGCGAAGGATTATCACCGTAGAGTCACACCGGAAAAATGTCTCGATATCGTGATCAAACAAACGCTTCCGGGTTCCATCGTGGTATTTCACGATAGCGT
>JACNKI010000059.1:3440-8050 GCA_014382125.1 Bacteroidota bacterium
GACGGATGATTGTGCCCCAGAATGATAGCCGATGCATGATGGTCGAGAGCGATCTTGAAGATTTTCTTCGGATCTACCACTGTACCGGATATACCACCTTCACTGATACAGCACTTCCGCAGAAGGCGGTTAGCCCGGTTCAGGAGAAGGATCCAGAACTCTTCATAAGGTTGATCTCCCATAACGGTTTTAAACATCGTATAGGCATCCTGACTTCGCCGGAGCGTCGCTTTTTCGACTGATACCGATTCATTCCTCCGTTTCCCCAGTTCTAATGCTGCAGCAATGGTAATCGCCCGGGCCGGACCAACCCCTTTGTGTTTTTCCAGATCACTGATTGTTAGCCGCCCCAGCTCCATCAAGTTGTCGTTTACATCCTGTAAAATGGATTTCGCAATCTCTATGGCAGACCGTTCCGTTGTCCCTGATCCAATTAAGATGGCGATCAAATCGGCATCACTGAGTGCATGTCGTCCTTTCAACATCAGCTTCTCGCGGGGCCTGTCCTCTTCTGCCCACTGCTTGATCGGAAAATGTTTACTGTACTTTTTCATCTTTTTACCCGTTAATCAATAAAGAGGGCAAAAGGTTATATCTTGTATCGAAAAAAAACATCATAATGGGAGCAATTGGCAATACGATCATTGATTTAGAGGAAGCTGACTCAACAAATCTCTATGCTGAACGGATGCTTAAAAAGGGTACAATTGAAGAGGGTACGGTCATCATTGCAAAAAACCAGACAGCAGGTAGAGGGCAGGGCGAGAATAGGTGGCAGAGTGAATCCGGCCGGAATCTCACGTTTACTGTGATCCTCCATCCAACATTTCTCCTGGCTTGCCAGCAGTTCTTAATAAATAAAGTCATCTCACTTGGTGTGTATGATTTTTTGTGTGATTATGTGCAGGAGGTTTGTATTAAATGGCCTAACGATATTCTGATCAGCGCTAAAAAGGTTGGAGGAATCCTGATCCAGCATGTGGTGAATAATGAGATGCTGGAGACCACAATTGCAGGAGTCGGAATCAATGTGAATCAGACACACTTTGATCATCATCTTTCGTGTGCAGTATCTCTGGTGCAAATTCTCGGGCAGGAATTGGTGTTAAAAGATACCCTTCACCAGCTTATCAGTTCTCTCGAAGTAAAATATGCAGTTTTGCGACAGAAGGAGTTCGACCTTCTGGAATCCGAATACTGCACTGCTCTTCTGGGATATAATGAGAAGAGAAGATATAACATTGGCGAAGAAATGGTTGATGGCATTATCAGGGGGGTGGATGAATTTGGCAGACTTTTGGTAGAGATCTCCGGTAAGCCGATACAATCGTTTAATCACAAGGAAATAGAGTACGTTTTTTAGTCCGCAGTCCGCAGTCCACAATCCGCAGTCCTAGAATTAATTTCATTTTGACATATAACCTTTTACCAAAAAACGGATTAATGGGTAAAAGAAATGGGAGACTTTAGAAAAATATTCTCTTTCATCTCAAGTCATCAGATCATCCCGGTCAGTTTGCTCAAACCTTGCCGAAGGCTATCGTAAACGACGATATAGAGCTCATTTTATAAGTAAAATATCTGATGCAGATATGGAAAATAGCGAAACTCTGGTCTGGATTGATTTTGCAGTTGAGTGCTCGTATATAAATCAAAATACTAGTGAGTACATTAAAAGCAAAATAAATGACATTGGAAAGATGTTAAATCACATGATTCAACACCCAGAGAAATATGATGAATAAGAATAATAGTGTTATTCTTTTTGTCTGGTTCTAACAAATCTCAATTACGAGAGACAAGTTAAAAAATGCAGACTGCAGACTGCAGACTGCAGACTGAGGACTCCTAATTGTATCTTTTCCCGAAGGTAAAACTCAAATAGACCGTTAAAAACAGGTTCTGTTTCGGATTATATGCCATGATCGGGACACCGATGGGGGAGTAATCCAGGCAGGCACCAACTTCCAGGGCTTTTGGACGCCTGTTTTTATTACCGAATTCAAATTCAAGTCCCGACCTCAAATAGATCCCAGGATAGAAGTTAAGTTCCAGGACACCGGCAAGTAATGAGGCTCGCCCGTAGATGTTATCCGTAAAGTGGATCTCCGGATTGTACTTCTCTTCGGAAATGTCATACTCAGTGTATCCGGAGTTGAAGTGTAAGATATAGAGATACATTGGTTTGGCAATGCCAATGGAAATCCCTCCGAAATAAAGGATGCTGAGCTGAACTCCGCCCCAGTAAGGTTTCCGGTTCAGGATATGTTGTCGGCCTGTGCCGCCCCGGATAAATGAGATCGAATTCAGTTTGCCATAGATGTAGCTTTTGGAATCTGCAAAATAAGGATTCAAAACCCGGATCTCCTTAGCTGATTTATAGGTCGAGTATTCTACTTCCCACATCCAGAGGCGTAAAGCTGTTCGGTTCTTCCCAATCCGGAATTTCAGGCCCCAACCGTTTGAGTGAATGAGTATCCCCAAACTCCATTGTTTCTCAAGCAATACATTGTCGGGGAGGGTATCGTGTTCCGGTTTATATTGAGCGTAAGTAGCACTTCCCAGCAGAGAGCTTAAGGACATGACAATCAAGATCAGATATGCCTGGACTCGGTTCATCCGTGTAAGAGAAAGGGTAGAGATACAAAAGTAATAATAAAAGAGGGAATATGTTAGTGACGCTCCACCTGGTATCGTGATTTTTCACCATAGGCGGCACACTTCTGGCCTGATGAGCAAGAAGAGATAATCATGCCAATAACAACGATCGATAACACCGTAATGATGACTTTTTTCATACTTTTGAGGGAAAGTCTCATATTGAAGGATTTGAATGCAAAAATAGATAATTCTACTATACAAACAACTTTTTTCAAGTGTTATTGCATAAAGTTATCAACGGGTTTCCGTTGAAATCATTTATTATGTTGACTATGGCACAGATTAATCCCAAAATCGAAGAGAGCTGGAAAAAGGAGCTTGCTGGTGAGTTCAGGAGTCATTATTTTTCTCAACTAAAGGATTTTTTAGTTGAAGAGAAGAAGAAATACAGGGTATTTCCACCCGGCTCCTTGATATTCAACGCATTTAATCATACTCCTTTTGATAAGGTCAAGGTGGTCATCCTGGGACAGGATCCTTACCATGGATTTGGCCAGGCACACGGACTCTGTTTCTCAGTACCAGAGGGAGTGCCCAAACCACCTTCTCTGGTAAACATCTTCAGGGAGATTCAATCCGATTTAGGTGTCTCACCTCCTGCACAAGGTACCCTGATAAAATGGGCTGATCAGGGTGTCTTATTGATCAATGCTATACTGACTGTACGTGAGAACCAGGCCGGATCACATCAGGGGAGGGGATGGGAGCAATTGACAGATGCGGCTATCAGGGTATTGTCCGAGAAGCGCGAAGGACTGATCTTTCTTTTATGGGGCAAATTTGCTATCACGAAAAAGGAGTTGATTGATAATTCCTGCCATTTTGTCCTCACAGCGCCACATCCATCCCCATTGTCAGCTTCAAGGGGGTTTCTTGGATGCAGGCATTTTTCACAGGTAAACACCCTGCTTCAACAAATGGGAAAAGAGGAGATCAACTGGAGTCTGTAATCAGGAAACCGGTCTCTAGATAAATGCAATGTGATAAAATCTGTACTTTTAAACCTGGAAATTTGCGATATGATATCTTTTCCTAATGCAAAAATTAATCTTGGTTTGCACGTTGTTGAACAACGTACTGACGGCTTCCACAACATCGAAACGGTGTTCTATCCGGTTTCACTATGCGATATACTGGAGATTATTCCATCGGAGAAAAAGGGAGCTGAATTCACCTCCTCAGGCTTACTTATTCCCGATGATTCCGGCTCTAACCTAATCATAAAAGTCTATCAACTTTTTTCATCCAGGTATCCAGCATCCGGCATCCGACATCCGGTATCTGGCATCCGGATCCACCTCCACAAAGTTATCCCAATGGGCGCCGGTCTGGGAGGGGGATCATCCGATGGAGCGAATACAATAAAGATGCTCAGTGATCTTTGGAAACTGGACCTTTCTGTTCAACAGTTACAGGATCTTGCCCGTCAACTGGGTAGTGATTGCGCTTTCTTCATCGAGAACAAACCGGTTTATGCAACGGGGAAGGGAGACCAGTTCGAGCCAATCGATCTTGATCTATCCGGATACCAGGTTGTTATTGTGGTCCCGCTGGTTCATATGAGTACTCCGGAAGCCTATTCAATAGTAAATCCTCAAAAGCCGGCAGAGAAAATCCGGGAGATCATCCGGTTACCTGTTGAGCAATGGGAAAGTCGATTAATCAACGATTTCGAAGAACCGGTGATGAAAAAGCATCCCATCATCCGGGAGATCAGAGCGGAGCTATACAACCAGGGTGCAATCTTTGCTGCCATGAGCGGTAGCGGAGCAGCGGTATTTGGTATCTTCAGTCTTCAGTCTTCAGTCCACAGTCTTAAATTTGATCCATCTATCAAGGTTTTCTCCTTCTAACTTCCAGCTACCGCGGGGTTTTCCAAAGTAGCAGCGCCGCAATAATAGCGAAGAAAATATTCGGCATCCACACAGCAAGCAGAGGAGGAATATTGC
>JACNKI010000151.1 GCA_014382125.1 Bacteroidota bacterium
TGAATGCATGTCCGTTAGGCAGACCACCACCGCCCATAACAGGTCGAACCACATGGCATTCGCCGCATGAGGCATGGCAATGTGCACAATTGCTGTTGTAACCCTCAATCTGGTGTGCAGGAAGCATATCAAACTCTTCGGGTCCGCTCAGCCCGCTTCGCATCGTTACCGTTCTTTTTTGTCCGGTACCATGATGCAGGCTGGTTGAAAAATTCTCAACGATCACCTGGTGACATGCACCGCACATTTCGTTGGCAAAAACTGAAGGATGGGAGATGAAATCGCCGGAGTGTGCCAGGTTTTTATCGTCGGTATTGTCGGTTCCCTTGTGGCAACCTATGCATCCGATCTGATAATGTCCGGATGTTTTAAAGGCTTGATAGCCTTCGTCTCCCATAAATACCCTGTCATAAGGTTCATAATGGGGAGCACCACCACCGCATCCCCCCGGAGGAGCAGTTGTATCAGGTGAATAGACTGCCTGGAGGTGAGCATAATTTGTATGGCATCCTTCACAGGATGCAACAGTTGCGGGACCAGGGTCCGAATCATCGTTAGTTTTCTTTTTGCATCCCTCTACCAGGCTCATTCCAAGCATGGCAAGCAGAACCAGAAATACGAATCGTTGAATAAGCTTCATGTTAGTCAAGTTTATTGTTGTTAATCAATTCACAAAGTTCCTTCTTTTTACTATGCTATCAAGCCGAAGAACACAGTCACAAACCATAACACCAACTGCTAGTTATCATGAAATAACCTGATCTTGGTCAGCTTTATCGCTGATGAATTTGTATATTTGCACCACGAATGCCTTTATACAATGAAAAAGAGTGAGCAATACACCGGATGTACCATCAGCCCTCATAAATGCAAATGTTTTGAGAAACTCACTGATGAGGAGCTGAAACTTTTAGAGGACCGGTCCACGATGGTCAATTATCAGAAGGGAGAGATCATATGCAAGCAGGGTAGTTTTGCGTCCCATGTAATGTATATGGAACATGGACTGGCCAAGGTATATATTGACGATGGGTTAAACCAGCTTGTGTTGAAGATCATCCCGGAAGGAAATCTTCTCGGGCTTTCCGCTCTAAGTGAAGACAATAATAAATTCCAATATTCTGCGATGGCATACATCGATTCGCAAATCAAAGAGATAGACATCCATTTTTTCAAGCAGTTGCTGGTTCAGAACCCTGCTTTCTCCAAAGAGGTCATCGATATCATGGGCAGCAATAGTGCTCAGATCAACGGACGGTTTTTTTGCCTTACTCATAAGCAATCATACGGCCGCCTGGCCGACATTCTCATCTGCCTTTCCGACCGTATTTTTAAATCTGAAGAATTCTTGCTGCCCTTATCACGGAAAGACCTGGCTGAATTATCGGGATTGAGTTCAGAAACTGTCATCAGGATGCTGAAAAAGTTCCATGACGACGGATTGATTCAACTTGACGGTAAAAATTTCAAGATCCTAGATTATACAAGGTTGAAGAAGGTCAGCGAAACAGGATAAAAGGGTCGAGAGTCGAAGAATAGTCTCAGATTTCAGGTTTACTCACAAATTTCACCCAACAGGTCACTCCCTGGCTGTCTGTCAACTGGATGAGATGGAGTAATCCCTTTCAGAATTACCCGTTCTTGCTTATCTGCTGCAGCATAGGGAGGTTATCGATCCGGATATGTCGGTCGTGAAGCGACACGATCCCATCTTCATGAAATTTGGTGAGCACTCGGGTGACACTCTCTCTTGAGATGCCAATCAGGTCGGCGAGTTCCTGGCGGGTGAAGGGGAGTACAAACTCTTTCGATTCATAGATAACCTTAGAGAAATAGAGAATGGCATCTGCCACACGGCCATAGGCCTTTTTCTGCGACTGCTTCATGAAACGATTGAAGTTGTTGAGGTTGTCGCGGGCAACAGAGACCAGGATTTCATAGCCGAAAGAGCCATTTTGCTTAATCAGCTGGTGAAACACGGAGATGTCTATATAACAGACTGTAATATCCTCCAGTGCCGCGTAGGAGTAATGATTGATCTTATCCCCAAAGAGTGAAGAGAGTCCGAGATAACTGTAGTTTTTAACGATCTGAATGATCTGTTCTTTCTCCTGAGTTCCTTTGACATACTCTTTTACCAGCCCTGTTTTCAGATAGATGATGTGGGAGGTGGGAGAGCCTTCATGAATGATGATATCTCCTTTCCGGAAAGCGGTTTCGTGACGGCTTGTGTTGATCAGGTCCAACTCTTCCACGCCAAGCACAGCTGCGGCACAATGCCTGACCTTGCAGTCACGGCACGAAAGTATCTCCTGGTTAGAATCAGTGTACATAGGGATTTTGTATAAAGGGATTTAATTTCCTCCGGCAAAGGTGCGAAAAAATTCGACACCAATATGTGATATTTGTCACATTACAGGAGAGTAATGCACACGAATATATGTTTCATGGAACACATATAGATGTTGCATTATACATCATTTAATCAGCTGATAATCACACTTATAAATGTATTTTGAATCGCCCTGTTGTGTAATTTTGTAGCAGATAACTAAAAACATGATACCACTATGAAAATTGCTGTTCCAACCCAGGATGGCCTGAGGATAGTCACTGATTTTGGTCTCGCTGAGGCCTTTCTGGTCCTGACCATTCAAGCAGAGGAGATTATTGCTGAAGAACTCCGGAGAAATCCGTTGAACAATTACAATAAAGAGCCTCTCGCGCTGATCAACGATTGCTCCGTTGTGATGGTGAACAAAGTGGATAAATCAACTTCCGAACTGATCCGTAAGAATGATATGGAATGTCTTGAAACGAAAGAGATTCTAATCACAAATGCGATTATCCATTACCTGAAGAATGAGTATCGGAAAGAGGCGAACATGTGTTGCAGTCCATGATGAAGAGAGACGTTTATGAGTACCGAAAAATATTTTCAACCATTTCGTAACCAGATCGTTGGGCAACAGGCTGCCTTTCGTTCCCCCTACGGAAACCAACAGTTGGTGTATGCCGACTGGATAGCAAGCGGTCGCCTCTACCAACCGATTGAGGAGAGGATATCCCGTGATATAGGGCCGTTCATCAGCAATACTCATACCGGAACCAGTGAAACCGGAATGCTGATGACGCAGACATACCAGTATGCACATAAAAAGATCAAACAGCATGTCAATGCCGGTCCTGACGATGTTATTCTCACAACCGGTTCCGGCATGACCGGCGCTATCGTGAAATTTCAGCGCATTCTTGGCCTGAAGGTAAACGGTACAATTAATGGTCACAGATCCCTGAATAAGCAAGACCGTCCTGTCGTTTTTATTACCCACATGGAACATCATTCCAACCACACCTCATGGTACGAAACAGTGGCTGATGTGGTGGTGATCCAACCAGGGACTGATCTCCGGGTCGACCTTAACCGCCTGGAAGAAGCGCTGCTCAAATACCAGGACAGGAAGCTCAAGATCGGCTCGTTCACAGCTTGTTCCAACGTAACTGGTATTCATACACCCGTTCCCCAAATGGCTAAACTGATGCACAAGCATGGGGGCCTCGTGTTTATCGATTATGCAGCATCGGCCCCGTATGAAGAGATCAACATGTATCCTGAAGATCCGGATGAGAAACTTGATGCCATCTTTTTCTCTCCCCATAAGTTTTTAGGAGGTCCGGGAGCATCAGGTGTTCTGATCTTCAATTCCAGCCTGTATCATAATGAGGTTCCTGATCAACCGGGAGGAGGAACAGTGGATTGGACAAATGCATGGGGAGAATACAAATACATGGATAACATTGAGCTTCGGGAAGATGGTGGCACTCCGGGCTTCCTGCAAGCGATCAAAGCGGCTCTGAGTATGGAGCTGAAGGATCAGATGGGTGTAATACAGATACAGAAGCGGGAGGAGGAACTGGTAAAGCTGGCATTTACTGAACTGGATAAAGTCCCCAATCTCCACATCCTTGCTGACCAGATCCAGGACCGGTTGGGAGTCATCTCCTTTTACATTCCGAAAATACATTATAACCTGATCGTCAGGCTGATGAGCGACCGGTTCGGCATCCAGGCACGTGCCGGGTGTGCCTGTGCCGGAACCTATGGGCACTATTTATTAAATGTGAGCCATGAAAAATCACGGGAGATCACCAGCAGGATCGATCATGGCGATCTCTCCCTGAAACCAGGATGGGTAAGGTTATCTTTTCACCCAACAATGACCAACGAAGAGGTTATATTCATCATCGATGCGATCAAACAGATCCAGGCAAACCATGTCAAATGGGAAGCCGAATATATCTACAATAAACACACGAATGAATTTGAGCACCGGTCGAAACTAAAGCCCTCTCTCGATGTGAAAGAGTGGTTTATCCTGGCAACATGAAAATATCGAAAAAAGGCTTTCATTCCACTTCTGTACATGGAGTTGGGGAACGTGATCCCCTTGGTAGTGTAACTACTCCCATCTACCAGACATCGACATTCTCGTTTGAAAGCGCTGAACATGGCGCCGAATGCTTTGCCGGAGAGAGCGACGGATTCATTTATACCCGCATTGGAAATCCAACCATAGATGAATTCGAAGCAACGATAGCTGCGCTGGAAAATGGCTACAACGGAATTGCTGTCTCTTCCGGTATGGCCGCAGTAAATACTGTCTTCCTGACTTACCTCGGCTCTGGAGATCATATCGTTTGCCATAACACACTTTATGGCCCATCGAGGGGTGTATTGGAAAAGACATACGTAAAACTGGGTATCGAATCCACATTTGTTGATACGGCAAAAATTAACAATGTAGCAAACGCAATCCAACCTAATACGAAGTTGATTTTCTTAGAAACACCGGCAAATCCAACGATTAGTATTTCCGATATTGAAGCTATTTCAAAAATCGCATCTAAAAATAACATTCCGGTTTGTGTCGACAATACTTTCTGCAGCCCATATCTACAAAATCCCCTGGATCTTGGAGCCGATATTGTACTCCATTCCTTGACCAAATTTATCAACGGCCATGCCGACATCGTTGGTGGTATTGTGATTCCCAAGACCAAAGAAGATTATGACAAGTTAAATTATACCATGATCAATTTCGGATTCAACATGGACCCACACCAGGCATTCCTTGTACGAAGAGGTGTGAAAACCCTTGGAATCCGGATCGACCGGGCCCAGGAAAATGCGTTGAAGATAGCCGAATATCTGGATTCACATCCCAAGGTAGAATGGGTCAAGTATCCAGGGCTGAAATCACATCCCCAATATGAGCTGGGCAAGAAGCAGATGAAAGGGTCTGGTTCGATTATTAGCTTTGGACTCAAAGGAGGTTTAAACGCAGGCCGTACACTAATGAATCATGTTAAATTCATAATTCTCGCTGTATCGCTCGGAGGAATTGAGAGCCTCATCCAGCACCCAGCATCGATGACACACTCCAAATTATCTAAGGAAGCGAAGGTGTCAGGTGGAATTAGCGATGAGTTGGTCAGGCTTTCTATCGGAATTGAAGAGCCGGAAGATATCATTACCGACCTGGAGAAGGCATTAGAGAAAGTGTAAGGTTCAAGACTCCAAATTCAAGGATTTAGAATCTACAATACAGAGGATGCTTGGTTTATATCTCTATGCAGCGATCCAGTGAATCGATAATCTCCTTTACTTTCTCATGTTTTAGCGAATAAAAAATCTTCTTTCCTTCTCTCTTTGAATCAAGAATCCCTTTGTTCTTCAGGATATTCAGATGATTGGAAGCAGTAGGTTGTTCGATGCTGAGTTTTTTGTATATCTCTGTAACAGAGAGCCTTTTGGATTTAGCAAGTAATTCAATGATCGTAATTCTTTTTGGATGTGACATCGCCCTGAGCATACTTGCCGCAATCTCCAGGTTTTCCAGTTGTAACATTTCTTTTATAGTTAAATGAATAACAATTGTAAGTTGCCCCAAAACTATAAAAAAGATTTTATAAACCTAACTACATATATATATATTTAGCACAAAAGCGGATTAAGGTACACTTTCTTCTGTTAACGTGTTCTTCGTCACACTATTTCAGGTCAGAGATCACATGTTTCATTGTTGTAACCCTGTCTATGATGATATTCGATGCTCGGTGCTCGGTGTTGGTTTTAAATCACTTTTTCTTTCCACCCTATAATTGCTGCCGGGAGTGTATGTGAGACGTATAGCAAACAACCAGCAATAACCACATCAATCGGACCCAGTTCAGCAACCGCAAAACCGTAGATAATTATCAGGGTGATAATCGTAAAAATGGTGTAAGAGTACTTCAGGGAATTCAACAAAACCTGTAATTGCCTTTCATCAAGATTTTTTGTGGAAGTGTGAGACATTCTCCAC
Organism: Bacteroidota bacterium; assembly: GCA_014382125.1. Taxonomy (GTDB): domain Bacteria; phylum Bacteroidota; class Bacteroidia; order Bacteroidales; family FEN-979; genus QYOJ01. The sequence continues at coordinate 6,366 of JACNKI010000151.1, forward strand.
AGGTGTGTTTTGATAAAGCCCTTGATAAAAGAAAATACAAATAGTAAAAGCGAAGCTGCTTCACCAATAAATACGAATACTGTCCAGTTAAGATACTTGCCAGTATAAAAAAAGCTTAGAAGGAAAATAATACTCAGATAATTGATGATTACCCAAAGTCTTCTGGTTTGCCTTGACATTGATTTTTTCTCTTTCATTTTATAGTTCTCCTAATTTATTTTTAAGGTGGATGATTTCTTCAATCAGCGGTTTTAACGGCTCGGTCGAAAAGATAAACTCAATAGGTAGTCCGAAATTCTCACTTATTCTGAATGCCAGGTCCAAGCTCGGATTGTACTCTTCCCGCTCTAAATATCCGACTGTTTGAAAGTTTACTCCTATTTTCTCAGCAAGCTCTTTTCTCGACATTCCTTTTTCCTGTCTCAAAATAGCTACTCTGTTGTACATTTTTCTTGATCTCATGCTGCAAATATAATACATTTATTGTATTTATACAATATTTAGTATAAAATATTTTTAAGTATATTTACATCTAATTGATTTTCAGGATGTTAATTTTTGATTTTTTTGTACCGTTTCATATTCCAGATGCTGGATGCAGGATCCCGGGTAATTTAGAGCAATTTCCTTGGAATACATTCGATATTATATTATATTTAGCGCCTGGCTCCCTGGTTTTTCACAAACCATTCCTTCCAGCTTCTCATTGTATCTAGTATCTTTATCCCTAAAAAATGAAGAAATGAAAATAATTAGTTTAGTTATGATCATGGTGTTACTCTTTGCAGGCTCATTGTTTGCTCAGATTGGAACTAGTACAAATGGCAGTAATCCAGACGTATTGGCTATGCTTGATCTAAAATCAACTACAAAAGGTGTGTTACTCCCAACATACAATACCATATTAATTGGTTCACAAGGCAGTATGGCGGAAAACCTGGCTACTGCCAAATACAACGATGGCACTTGTATACCCCTTAGAACCGACAATACAACATGGGAAAATTTCCCAACACCGGGCTATTGCTGGTACAATAACGACCAGCCAACTTATGGCATTACTTATGGGGAGAAATATAACTGGTATACAGTAACCACGGGGAACCTTTGCCCCACCGGCTGGCACGAACCTACTGACGCCGAGTGGATGATTTTAACCACGAATCTGGGAGGTTTAAGTGTAAACTACACTAAACTAAAAGAAACCGGAACAAGACACTGGATTAGCCCAAATACGGGGACTATAAACGAATACGGATTTACAACCCTTCTGGGTAATATGCATTGGTATAATGGTGATTTCATTGGGACTGGTATCCAGTGCTATTTATGGAGCGCTGTCGAGCGCTTATCCGATGACACCTGGCGCCTATACATGAGCTACACCAGCAACAATCCTGTCATTGGTTACAGTTGGAATATAAATGGATCCCCCGTCCGTTGCTTGAGGGATTGAGGGAGTTACCTGCACTTACCCGGCACCCTGTTTGAAAAGGAAAGTTGCGGAGAGAGAGGGATTCGAACCCCCGGACCCTCGCAGGTCAACGGTTTTCAAGA
>JACNKI010000187.1 GCA_014382125.1 Bacteroidota bacterium
ACCCAATGCGGACTGGATTCAGATTCGCCGGAAGCCTATGGTGAAGTTGGGCGTGTGGGCATGACCGTTGACAGCCTGGCGGATTTTGAGATCGCTTTTAAAGACATTGATCTCAACCAGATCACGGTATCCCTTACCATCAATGGTTCTGCCATTGTTTTAATCGCTATGTACTTTGCCCTTGCAGAAAAATGGGGATACGATATCAGCCAATTGAGAGGCACTGCACAAAATGATATCCTGAAAGAATTTATTGGCAGAGGAACCTGGATTTTTCCTGTTGATAAGTCTGTCAAGTTGGTGGTGGATACCATCGAATATTGCGCCCAGCATGTCCCTAAATATAGTCCGGTCAGTGTATGCGGTTACCATATCCGTGAAAGCGGTGCCAATCCGATTCAGGAAATGGCGTATGCGTTCTGTATTGCCAAAGCATACAGCGATGGTTCTCTCAAAAGAGGACTGGATATTGATGAATTTGCATCTCGTCTCTCTTTCAATTTCGACATTCATGGAAACTTTTTTGAACAGGTCGCAAAGTTCAGAGGAAGCAGGAGGTTATGGGCGAAGATCATGCGGGAAGAATACCATGCCCGGAATGATAAATCCTGCTGGATGCGAATGATTGCAGGTGGCGGAGGGGGTGGTCTGACCAAAGAGCAACCAGAGAATAACATTATTCGCAGTGCATATTATGCCCTGGTAAGTACCCTTTCCGGCACTCAAACGATGGCGCTTTGCAGTTACGATGAAGCCTATACCATCCCCACTAAAAAAGCAGCCGAACTTTCGCTGCGAACCATGCAGATACTGATTCACGAAATGGGTATTTGTGATACAGTGGATCCCCTGGGTGGCTCTTATTATGTTGAAGCCCTGACCGATCAGTTCGAAAAAGAGATCCGGGAGGAGATGAAAAAGGTTGATGAATGGGGAGGAATTGAGAAAGCAATTGAAAGCGGAAAAATACAGGAATCGGTATCCCGGCAGGCCTACATCAGGGAGTCAGGCTTACAGGACGGCAAAATCCCTAAGGTGGGATTAAATATGTTCAGGAGGGAAGAAGAAGCCAAACCGGTGGATTTTCACCCCTACAATGAGGAGGCGGCACAAACACAGGTAGATAAATTAATATTGATTAAACAAAATCGTGATAATAAACTTGTTGAAAAACTTTTAATCCGCATTCATAACGATGCAGTTGAAGGAAAAAATCTTATGCCTGTTGTCATTGAAGCAGTTAAAGCTTATGCCACCGTTGGAGAAATAATTCAAACCCTGAAAGATGTTTATGGAGAATTTCAGGAGCCAATATTTTTATAAAGAGATTATATTTTTTACATAGTTTTACTAAATCATAAAATAGGAGGAAACGCATGCTACCCGGAGAAAAAAAGTATCCGCACATTTTCAGCCCGGTTCAAATCGGAAAACTGTGGGCCAGAAACCGGATAAAATATGCATCTACAGAAACAAACTATAATTACGGCGACGGGTTTGTATCGGAAAAGGAACTTGCTTACATTGAAGCACATGCACGAGGTGGTTCGGGGATCATAACTACCCAGGGCGCTTATACTGATCCAAGAGGAGAAGGCCAGGGTTATATGGGTATGATGGGAATTTGGGACGACAAGTTTATTCCCGGACTTAGAAAAATGGCAGATATCATCCATCAGGGTGATGCGCTGGCTTGTCTGCAACTGATGCACTGCGGCCGTGTTGGAGGAATTAACCTTCCATATACGGTCGGTCCCTCTGCAATTCCTCAACGTTTGCGGAGATTTCGCCCTCAACAAAAAATGAGTATTCCCGAAGTAGAAGCATGTATCCAGGAGCATATTGATGGAGCACGAAGAGCCGTTGAAGCCGGGTATGAGATTATTGAAATTTCGGGTATTGTCGGTTACCTGATTTCAAACTTTGTGTCAAGTTACACAAACTGGAGAAGTGATCAATTTGGCGGCGATATTGACGGAAGATGCACGTTTATGAGGAAAATAGTGGAAGGCATCCGTAAAGAAGTCGGTGATGATATCGCACTTGGAATTCGTTTATGTGGTTGGGAAATGCTTGACGATAGAGGAGGGAACACGGAGGAAGAAAGTTTAAGGTCGTTACTGATCTCAGAAACTGCCGGTTGCGATTACCTGAGTGTAACAGTGGGTTGGCAGGAATCGCTTGGTTCTGTGATTTCAAGGGATATTCCAATGGGTAAATGGCTTTATATAGCCGAACGGGCAAAAGAGGCGTTGAATATTCCTGTGAGCATGGCATACAGGCTTTTCACACCGGAAATTCCTGAAGAAGCCATTGCAAATGGAAAACTCGACATCTGGGAAATGTGCCGCCCTCAGATTGCTGATCCTGCATTACCCAATAAGATCATGTGGGATAAACAGGAAGATATTATCCCCTGCATTGCCTGCCAGGTTTGTCTGGCAAGGTTGTTCCGCGATGCACCGGTTACCTGTACTGTTCGCCCATCATGCAGTCACGAAGGAGAACGCGAATGGGGCTATTATGGTTTCCCGAAAACAGAAATAAAACGAAAAATAATCGTTGCAGGAGCTGGGATAGCCGGTCTTCAAACTGCAAGTATTGCCTCCGAAAAAGGACATGATGTAACCGTCTATGAAAAAACCGGTAATGTAGGGGGGCAATGGTATAGTGCATCAAGAAATCCCTGGGGGGAGAATTCAGGGAAATACTGGGATGACCAGGAGTTTATGAGATGGATAGATCATATGAAAGCTCAATGTGATAAACATGGAGCAAAATTCGTTCTGAATAAATCCGTAACAAAAGAACTTCTCGAAAAGGAAAATCCTGATTCTGTGGTTATCGCAACAGGTGCAGTCCCTGAAGTTCCTGAAATTCCGGGTGTTGAAAAACCTCATGTAGTAAGTATTTTTGATGTCTTCAACGGCCAGGTAAAACTCGGAAAAAATGTGGTTATTATAGGCGGTTCAGGAGCGGCAATTTCATTGTCATTATTTGTTCTAGACCTTCAGGAAAAGAATGGAGTAAAAGACGCAAGCCTTGCACTGATTGATTCGGCCCCGCGATTTGGATGGGATGTAAATCCTTCTTATATATGGCGATACAGGTTAAGGCTCAGGCATGCAAAAGTCAAGGAGTTAACCAGCGGAATGGTTAAAGAAATTAACGATGACAGCATTATTGCTGATTGGACAACGTTTAACCGGAAAACGAAAGAGAAAACTAAATTTGAAAATCAGATCGTTCCTGCCGACACAGTAATCCTTGCCAAACTTGTTCCAAATCAAGAACTTAAATATGGTGCGTTGAAAAAGAGTGATATTTCCATGATTGGAGATTGTGTTTGGGTGAGAAGAGGAATCGATGCCATTCAGGATGGATATCGTCTGGGAATGAGATTTTAATTTAAAAACTAAAGAAAAAAAATATGATACTATCTGAAATTTCGAGCACCCGTCCGTTGATTCCGGGTACCAAAATGAGTGTCTATCCCCATTCCGGCTCAAGTGGCAAGGGGTTGTATCCATGGATTGATGCATTCAGGTGTAACGGATGCAAAGCATGTGCAAGAGCATGTCCTCCCGACATCATTGGCTTTCATAAAGGAAAGGCTGCCATAGTTCTGGACCTTTGCCAGCAATGTGGCGAATGTTTTGACGCTTGTCCGGTGGAAGGAGCAATTATATTTAAACTGCCTCCGGGTTCTCAGGAAGGCGATAACATCCCATTTATTTCAAGGTATTAGAAAGTTACTAGTGCGAATAATAAATTAAAAATCATAGGAGAGATTAACAATGAGTGAGAAATTAAACACAAACTATGTTGACCACATTTGCATTGCTGTTAATGATGTGAAGAAAGCTGAAAAGGATTATATCAACTCGTTTGGATGGGATGTGGCTTATCGCTATGTTGATGAACCTGAGAAAATCAGGGTTACCGGTTTTATGGTTGGCCCGACCGCCATCGAGATCATGGAAGATACGGACGGAACGGGAGAGGTGGCAAAATTTATCAAAAGGAGAGGCGAAGGTGTGATGCTTATTAGTTATAATGTGGATAATTGTGAAGAGTCATTGGATGTGTTGAAGAAAAACAAGGTCAGGTTAATTGATCAGAAACCCAGGTTTTTTGCTGAATATAAACGGAATTTTGCTTTTATTCATCCGGGTGCAACCCATGGCATTCTAACAGAAATTATTGACGGGAAATATGAATGAAAAAAACAGTTTTATCTCTTGAACAAGCTCTGGCACTCCCTTACACCACTCAACGATTTGTTCAGTTGGGATGGAGGGTAATCCGTATTGAATCACCACCCAGGCATGAGAATGGAAGAGGTGGTGATCCGAACCGTTATATTGGAGAGGATACTGGAGTTGATGATTTACATGCGTACTATATTGCTCCGAATATAGGAAAAGAAGCGATTACGCTGAATCTGAAAAAAAAGGAAGGGCAGGAGCTATTAAAAACACTGATTAAGGAGTTACACGTTGACATATTTCTTTGTAATACGTTACCTAAACGTTATAATGAGCTTGGAATTGACTTCGAAATGTTAAAGCAGGCCAATCCGGAATTGATCTGGTGCGGGATCTCCGCTTTTGGCCCGGATTATCCTGACAGCGCAGGATATGATCCCGCTCTTCAAGCTCATTCTGGCTATATGCACCTAACCGGAGATCCCGACGGTGATCCTATGCTTTGTGGCTTGCCGATAATTGACCTGAAAGCAGGGGATGAAGCATTTTCCCAGGTGTTGCTTGCACTTCTGGAACAGGAAAGTTCAGAGGAAAAAGATAAAGGAAAGGCCAGCGGAAAGGAGATCTTTATTTCGATGGCTCAATGTGCTTCATCCTGGCTGATTACGGCTCTACCTCAGATCCAGTTTGTTCAAGATGAATCAGAGTTATTTGTCCGAAGTGGCAGTGAGCACAGGAGTTTTATCCCTTGCAACTGTTATCCTACCAGAGACGGACATGTTTATCTGGCAATAGGCAATGATTTACAATGGGATAAGCTGACAAAAATTAAAGGGTTTGAACATCTGCATAAACCTGAAAGAGTCAGCAACCAGGGACGAAATAATGAAAAGGAGACTATTTACCAGGATATAAGGCTTGGACTGCAGAATTATACGACAGCTGAATTTATCGATATCTGCACTGTCCAGAGTCTGGCCGTGGCTCCCGTAAATTCTACTGCTGATGTGGCCAAACTTGATTTCGCCAGGGATAATATGATGAAAACAGAGTTGCCATCCGGTAAAACTGTTCCGCTTTTTCCGGCACCTGTGATAACCGATTATCTTAAAGAAGTGGACTTTACATTAACCACCTCTCCCCGTCTTGGTGAACATAATGATCTCATTTATAAGGAAATTGGTTTTTCTGATTCTCAAATCAATGAGTTGAAAATGAATAAAATAATTTAGCTCGCTCTTGCATGGCAGAATTCAACGACATCGTAAATGCCCCGCCAGACAGTAAATTAATTTTACAGGGGAATACAGCCTTTGCATTAGGGGTAATTCATGCAGGTTATCATGCTGCTACAGGTTATCCGGGCACACCGAGCACCGAGGTAATTGATAAATCACTGGCCTCTGTTCAGGATAAAATCTTAGTCGACTGGTCAGTGAACGAAGCGGTAGCAGTTTCAGTCGGACTTGGCCATTCGATGGCTGGAATGGATACCCTGGTAACCATGAAAATTCCCGGCGTCTTTCAGGCAGGCGATGCACTAACTACCACCGCATTCTTTTCTGGTGAAGCAGGCGCTCTGGTGATCCTGGCAGTAACCGATTATGTCCCTTCAAGCACCCAGCATGTGATTGATGTAAGATACTTCTTTGCTTCAACCCGTTTGCCTATACTTGAACCCAGGGACCATCAGGAGATGTATGATATTGCCCGGACAGCGGCTGATGTGAGTAAACAATTCAATACGCCTGTCATCGTGCTTGCCTCCGGGATGCTAGCCCATTCCGAAGCGTTAATTCAAACTCATGAAGCAAGAATCGTTAAGCAAAAAGAACTTCCTGAGGATCTTGGTAAATGGATGAACCTGCCGGTCATTGCCAGAACAAATTATAATAAAGCAACAACAGAGCGTATTCCTTCGATAAAAAAGTGGGCCGAAACATCCGACCTGGCAACAGCCACTTTCGGTAGCGAAGATTGGGGCGTCATTGTTTCCGGCGACAGTAAAATTATCAGTAGTGAAGCTTTCAATATCGCAAACGTTAATCCTTCAGTTCTTTCTCTTGCAATAACCTATCCGATCCCTGAAACCACCATTAAGGATTTTGCTTCTAAGATTAAAGGAAAATTATTTGTTATCGAAGATGGAGACAGATTTCTGGAGGAAAAAATTCGTCTGCTCGGAATCGAAGTAATTGGTAAGGGTAAAGGTAGTACAATTACCAGCTGGATGCCTGAGGATGTTCTGCTATTTTTATCGTCTCATAACGTGTTGACGTATAACTCTGAAAAAAAGGAACTGAATATTAAGCCAATCAAGAGGCCACCCTCAATATGCCCCGGGTGTCAGTATAGGGCTTTTGCTCTTACTATAGGAAAACTGAAAAAGCGAAAAAAGATCTATGCTTCTTTTGGGGATATAGGATGCTCTACGTTATTATATTTTTACAATGCTATCGATACGGTTTCGTGTATGGGGGCTTCGGACTCGATGAGACAGGGCTTTGTTTTATCACGCCCCGACATGGCTTCCAAAGTTCTGAGCGTCATCGGAGATTCTACCGAGTGTCATTCCGGCCTCGATTCCACGCGAAATTCAGTCTTCCGAAATATCCCCGGAGTAAAAGTTATTCTGGATAATTATATTACTGCGATGACTGGTGGGCAGGTTGCTCCAAGTTCATCGGTAAACCTGGAAGGACGGCCGCACCGCTTTAGCCTGAAAGCTGCTGTTGAAGCAGAAGGAGGAAGAACAGTAGTGGTTGATTCCTATAACCTGGAAGAGGTGGAAAAAGAGTTGAAAAAATCACTTGAACTTGCAGAGCAGGGTCAATACTCAACGTTGATTCTCGAAGGTTCATGCATCCGGGAGATTGAAAACAAAAAGTTGGTCAGGGAGATTGAGATTGATTATGATAAATGCAAAAATTGCTCATTATGTGATATTTGTCCGGGAATCGAACTGGATGAAAACAAACATCCGAGTTTCACCATTTTATGTACTAACTGCGGGACCAATAAGCCCATATGTATGCAATGTTGTCCTTTCGACGCCATCGAATATATTGAGAAAGACGGGATGAGGAAGAAGAAAGTTAAACTTCCGAAGATCGCTGAAAAAAAGGAACCTGCCGTAATGAACAAGGACCAGATCCCCGGCTCTTTACGAGTTGCCGTAAGGGGAATTGGTGGTCAGGGTAATCTGTTTTTCGGAAAAGTTCTTGCAGAAGTGGCTTTGCGTACCCCATTTATCGATACAAATATTGTTAAAGGCGAAACACATGGAATGGCCCAACTCGGTGGGCCTGTTATTTCAACCTTCAGTTGTGGTGAAGTCTTTTCTCCTGTCCTGGCCAGCCGGTCTGCTGATGTGTTGGTCGTGATGGAAATCAGCGAAATTCTCAGACCCGGATTTTTAAACCTCCTTAAAAAGAGTGGAACCATTATTATCAATACATTCAAGGTTCTTCCAATAAATACAAAAAAAGAAGAGTATCCGGAATTAGCTGAAATTGAAGCGGCTCTGGAAGGCTTTGATGTGATTAAAGTGGATGCTAACCAAATGGTTTTTGACCTGGGGGATAAATTCGGGAGAAGTGCCAATGTTCTGATTCTCGGCATATTATCATCAGTAAAACCATTTAACTTAATCCCTGAACAACTATGGATTGATGCATTATCTTCCATTTCCACAAATGAAACAAACAAATC
>JACNKI010000189.1 GCA_014382125.1 Bacteroidota bacterium
GTTGCCGGAAACATCATATCAGGAGTTACCGTTGCACAGATAACAAGATCGATCTCATCCGGGGAGGTATTGGTCTTTTCCAGCAATCCTTTGACTGATTCTGCTCCCATATCAGATGTTCCCAACCCTTCTCCTTTCAGAATATGCCGTTCTTTGATTCCGGTTCGGGTCGTAATCCATTCGTCGGAAGTATCGACCATACCCTCCAGCTCTTTGTTCGTCAGGATGTAAGGCGGAGCCCATCCATGTATGCCTGATATTTTTGCTCTGATCTTTGTCATGAAGAAGAGTTAAGTTTGCTGAGAGTAAATGGATTATATATTGTTAATGGCATACTTTTCAAAAGCATGTTTGATCTTATTAGTTAGCCTGGCGTTGTGGATCTCTTTCGAAAGAAGGATCATTCGCCGGATTGCTTTTCCGTTTGAGATTCCGTGCCCCACAAGTACATTGGAGTTGATACCCAGAATCGGGGATCCCCCGTAATTCTCATAATTAAACCGGTCGAGATAATCATCTTTGATACCTCGCTTGACGAAAACGCGATAAAGTGCTTCTGCTTGCTTCAACACAATATTCCCAACGAATCCATCACAGACTATGACGTCGACTCTGTCGCGGAAAAGATCTCTGCCCTCTACGTTACCGATGAAGTTAAAATCCTTGGCATCTCTCATCAACTGAAAAGAGGATTGAGTGATCAGGTTCCCTTTCTTCTCTTCCGTACCGATATTTAGCAACCCTACCCGTGGGTTCTTCACATGCATCACATGTTCTGCATAAAGGGATCCAAGCAGTCCGAATTGATACATCACATCGGGTTTGCTGTCGGGGTTGGTACCTACATCGATCAAGATCGTGGAACCGCCACCCTCCTGAGGAATGTAAGCAGGTGTGCTGGGCCGGATGACTCCCTGTATGGAGTTTACACTATAAATTGCTCCAACCATCATGGCTCCACTGTTTCCGGCACTGCTAAAGGAGTGAATCTCCTTATGCTTGAGCATACGAAAGCCGACTGCAATACTTGAATTGGGTTTGGCAACAAGGGCTTTTGTCGGAGATTCTCCCATCTCGATCTGATCCGTGGCATCAACTACATCAAAGCGAAACGGATCCACATTCTCCTCTTTAAAGAAGCTATTGATCACATCTTTATCCCCGATCAAAACGATCCGGTCATTCTTGGAGAGATCTTTCAGAGCCAACAGGGCTCCATGAAGCGTAGATTTTGGAGCGAAGTCTCCCCCGGAAACGTCTAAGCCGATCCTCATACTTATTCAGCTGCTGTTTTTTCGATTGCAGGCTTTCCTTTATAATATCCACAGTCGGGGCAGACTCTATGGTAGAGGACTGTAGTACCGCAGTTAGAACAAATGGCAAATGTTGATACCTCAGCCTTATAATGTGTCCTTCTTTTATCTCGTCTGGTTGTTGAAATCTTTCGTTTCGGGTGTGGCATAACTTTTTAATATTCAATTTACAATTAACAAATTACTAACGATCATTTTTCATTCTTCATTCCTAATTCCTTAAGTTTTTCCCAGCGTGGATCCTCTTTCGGTTTTTGTGACAACTCTTCGATCTTATCCATCACCGTCTGAGCGCAGGCGCTATCACTTTTCTCATCTTCAGGATGAATCCGTCTCATTGGTAGCAGAAGATGAATAAACTCATAGAGAAATGGAGCTGTGTCAAACTTGCTCTCTGATTCAGGAATGATCTGTACCTCATAGCTCTGTTCGGAGTACTCGTCACCAAATTTCACGATGAGTCTCTCCTCACCAAAAAGAGGAATCTGAATCGGTTCATTGCACCGGTCGCAAGCCAGTATAACTTCTCCGGAAATCGAAAAGAGAAAAACCAACATGCGTTCCTCCTTCTCCAGATTAATATGTACGGAGAGGTTTCCACACCGAATTTCTCCATGCTTGAAATGCTCAAAGAACGTCTTGTCGATTTGTAAATCGTAGTTGTGAATCCCTGACCTCAGGCCGCTGAACGGAATGATGAACTGGTCTAAAGGTTTCACGGTTCGGGATTTACAAAAAGTGGGCAAAAATAATCATTATAATTGTTAATAACAAATTGGTAATTTTACAACTAATTAGATATGTTTGTACCTTCTTTTTGCTCCAAACAGCTATGTTTAACAAATTGATATCCCAACTACTTCCCTTCATGCCGAGGAAACTTGTATGGCTCTTCTCCCGGAAATACATTGCAGGCGAAACCATCGATGATGCGATTCGTGCCTGTCGGGAGATGAATACCGGAGGAATGATGATCACCATTGACCTTCTTGGTGAATTTATTACCAAACTGGAAGAGGCTACTGCCTATAAAGATACATACCTTGAGATCATCGAACGTGTGGAAGCTGAAAAAATAGATGGTAATTATTCCCTGAAGCCAACTATGTTTGGGCTATTGATCGACGAAGAAGTTTGTTATCAGAACATCCGGGAGATCGTCACCAAAGCAGCTTCATATAACAAATTTGTGCGGGTTGATATGGAGGATTCACAATGTACCGACCCGGAGATCCATCTTTTCCGGAGGCTGAAAAATGAGTTTCCCAAAAATGTCGGACTGGTGTTTCAGGCTTACCTCAAGCGAACGCTGAAGGATATCCAGGACCTCAAGGATATTCACTCATCAGAGGTTCCATTGAATTTCAGATTATGCAAAGGGATCTATGTGGAGCCCGAGGCCATTGCATACAAAAAGCATGATGAGATCAATGAGCATTTTCTGAAAGACCTGGATTACATTTTCCGGGAAAAGATCTATCCGGGAATTGCCACGCACGATAAGTTTTTGGTGACCGGAGCATATGAACTCATTGAGAAGCATCAGGTCCCTAAGGATAAATATGAATTCCAGATGCTCTACGGTGTGACACCGGAATTGAGGAGAAGTATAGTAAAAAAAGGTTATCCCATGCGCGTTTATATTCCTTTCGGGAAAGATTGGTTCGGCTACTCTACCCGCCGCCTGAAGGAGAATCCCAAAATGGCTTCACACATTATCAAAGCGATATTTGTGCGGGGGTAAATCCCCGTAGGGGCAACCGATCCGGTTGCCCCTACTACAACCTCACTGAAAACCCCACCGAAACTATATTTTCCAACTGCAGCTTTTTACTGATTTGTTCTTCATAATAGATCCGTGTCTGGAATTGGGTTTTCAGGAACCTGGTGATTCGGATAGTGAAGAGGTTTCGCATGATTATATCTACTGGTGCCGCTGCATTTTTAAATAGCAACAGGTCACAATTCCAGTGAATCCATTTTACCAGATCTCGATCGATCTGAAGCTGAAGACTGAAACCATATTCAACTAGATTTTTCTTGTCTGAAGTAACCCCATAATAGATGTTTGTCTTTTGTGCCTCATAGATTTGTTTGTCACGAATCCAGGTAAATTTTGCACTCGACAGACCGAAATTCAGTGAGCCAAACCGTGGCCAGTTGAACCGAAATCCACCGGAAAAGGTGCCAGTCATAGGGGTTAGAAATGAGGAGTTGATTTTTTTTACCAGATTGCCACTGTCGTTGAGCGAGAAATCATACCTGTTGAAAAGCCTGGTAGAGATAATAGAAGAGAGAAAGATTCCGTGATTCTTCCTGAGTTTCCACTCCAGTCGGGTCTCCAGGATATTGTCATCTACATGAAACCGGAAGATGCTATCAAAAAAATATTGTCCCCCCAGGTGGTGCGTGATCTTTTGCGTGAACCTGAATTTTCGTGTATTATCGACATGACATTGGTAGACAAAGTCATGCAAAACCATAACCTGTTTGACATTCTGTTCATGTTCCCAGTTGATGAAGAACAGGGAGGATAATGTCAGAGCATAATCGAGCTGTTGTGTTATTCGTAAACGGATGATCGATTCTCCTGAGTCTGCCAGGTTTTTCAGATTCATCACGTTCACTGAATCATTCCAAACCAGGTGTTGAGCAGCTAGTGGGGTTGGAGTGCAGAGAATAATGATCCCAAAATATCCCCAGACCCCTTGACCCCACATCTTTTCTCCTTTCGCTGCTCATTTGACTGACAAAAATAGTCTCATCACAAACCGTTTCTGAGTCTTACCGGTTAGTTGATTTTGTAATTCAATTTTGTTTTCAATCCCCAGGATTCCAGGAAGTCAATATTGACAAGGTAGATCCGGGTCTTGACATTCGGATTTCTGGAAGCGGCTTCCAGCACCCCGAATACATTCTCGTTCACAGACCCAAAGTAGGTGGCCCAGAATCCCATTACGACGATAGCCCCTTCCTCTTCTAATAGGTTATGATCACTCTCCAACGATCTGACCAACCCGGTTAGTTCTTCCAACAGGAAGGACGAATCAACCGGATAGCTGGATTCGGATTGCAAATTCATGGAAAAAGTATGGGCAACGCCGGCACAATAGGTGCTGTCGTTGATCAGGATGTGTTCTCCGAAAGGCGAAAAAAATGCTACACCAGGGAACGTTTTCACTTTTTTAACCAGGTTGATAAATGAAATTGAATCTCGGACAACAAACGAACCGTCATAAGATGGGATCTTCCTTTCCCGAAGAAATTCACGGATATCGGTTTCCGATTTGATTGTTGGATTCCGGATTCCCTTTGAAAAAAGAATAACTTTCTGGCAAGCAGAAGCTATTGATAGCAAGACCACCATCGTAATCTGGAGTCGTGTTTTCATTTGGTTAAATGTTGATCTGTTTTTTGGAAAGGCGCAAAGATATTCCCGGGAGCCCCCATTGACATCTTTGCAGCCTTCACTTGTTCTCACATTGTACTTACAAGTATTCTAGAGCTGAAAGACAACCGTATAGGTATTGTCCTTAAACGTAACAGGGTAAGTCCCCGGCTTGATAACAATTGAACCGGAAGTTCCAAGTTGTCGACAGAAGCTGGCAGGAATCTCCGTGGACTCATCCAGCATAATGCTGGATTTTCCACTGAAGTAGGGGAGCGTGGAGCCGTTCTCATAGCTCTGCAGGTCTATTTCCCTGACCTTCATAATCAGTTGGTTATTGTTCAGTAACATTTTTATCCGGCATACAGCCTCAGTATTTGGTTTAGCTTCATCTTCAAATCCAAAGGTGATATTGAAACATAATCCGAATCCTCTTTTACAATCCCATTTTGGTTTGTGGAATTTGATGTGAAGGGTGATCCATACACCGGCAGGAGTGCCAGGTAGTTTTGATTTAATTTCTGTTGCAAAGGTGGCTCCTGAAAAGAGGAGGATACCAATGATTGTCAATAATGTTATTTTCTTCATCTCTGTTAATTTTAGTGTGTTATTCTTTTCCACTTGTTTAACCGGATGCGGAAACCGGACGGCCAAATTAGTTTGGAAGCCTGGCCGAAACTCCCCTGCAGATCAACCGCCTGGCAGTTTGATCCCCCTGTCTTTATCTTCAATTCCTGTTCATTCCCTCCTGCTTTGATCAACTCTAATTATTGACATTAATCCGGTTGAGTAGGAAAAGGTTATATGTTAAAGAGAAATTTTTTTCACAAAAGAGTATAAGAATTCGTTAATTCAATAATAATCACTTATTTACATATAAGGCTTTGAAATTATCTGAAAAATTTTTATTATCTTTGCAGCCGAATTCGTTTTGGAAAAAATTTTGGAGATATTATGGAAAAACCTAAAGTATTGTTCGTTGCACAAGAGATAACACCTTATCTGAAAGAGACACCGATGAGCCTGATCGGAAGACATCTTCCACAAGGCATTCAAGAGAGGGGAAAGGAGATTCGCACGTTTATGCCGCGTTTCGGGAATATCAACGAACGTCGTAACCAACTACATGAAGTAATCAGGCTTTCGGGGATGAACCTGGTCATCAATGATGCTGACCACCCCCTTATCATTAAAGTCGCTTCCATTCAGCAAGCACGCATGCAGATCTATTTTATTGACAATGAAGACTATTTTCATCGGAAGTTCACATTCCATGATAAAAATGAAAAGTTCTTTCCAGATAACGACGAGCGAACGATCTTCTTCGCTCGGGGAGTTTTAGAGACAGTTAAGAAACTGAGCTGGGGACCTGATATTGTTCATTGTCATGGTTGGATGACAAGTCTGCTCCCACTATATATTAAAAAAGCCTTTCGGGACAATCCGTTATTCAGTGATTCGAAAGTGATATTTTCTATTTACGATGATGAATTTAGCGAATCGATGCACAAAGACTATGGGGCTAAAATGAAATTGAATGGCATTACGGCAAAAGATTTGAAACACTATAAATCGCCAACCTACGTTAACATTATTAAAGCAGCCATAGATTATGCCGATGGCCTGGTTTTTGGTTCACCGGAGATAAACCCGGAGCTGCTTAGTTATATGAAGGAATCAGGGAAGCCAATCCTCGATTATCAACCGATGGAGAATTACATTGATGCGTATTCCGATTTCTACGATGAGCTTCTGGTTAATGAGCCAGCTGCGATTGGATAATTTTTACCTATAAACTCCGTCACTTGAGAATCTTGCCCCAACTCCTTTTTCGAGCTATCTGGATAAGCCTGCTAGTCGTTTTTATCGTAGTTTCATGTAAGAAAGATCCCTATGAGATCGGATTGGAACTGCTCCCTCCCTCTGATACACTTTACGTAAGTAAGATTGATACCGTGACTGTTGTTGCTTATTCCGAGATCATGGACTCTATCCGAACGGATGAGCTGCCCTCTTTGGTGCTCGGATCAATCGTCGATCCTGTATTCGGAAAAACCACCGCGAGCTTTTACACCCAGTTTCTGCTCTCTTCCGAGCAGATTGATTTTGGCGTGAACCCCCGGCTCGATTCCCTGGTGCTGATTCTCTATTATGGTACCTATTACGGCGATACCAACACATTGCAACAGCTCAGAGTGTTTGAGGTTAGCGAGGACATTGATTATGACAGTAGTTATTACTCCAACCAATCGTTAGATACATATGGAATTGAACTGGCCAATATGACCTACCGGCCTGCACCCAAGGATAGTATTATCATCTGGGGAAAACCGGTAGCACCCCACCTGCGGATTAACCTGTCCAACCACTCCAACTATCTGGGAAATAAGATCCTCTTTGCGCCGGATCATGTGTTATCCTCAACTACTGAGTTTGTCAACTTCATGAAAGGACTTTATGTTGAGGCCATTCCAGTTAGTTCACGTGGAGCACTGATCAATTATGTTCCATCAACCGGACTGTCCAAAATGGTTATTTACTTCCGCAATGAAGATGTTGGAGATTCTCTCCATTTCAACTTGCCTATTGATTTAGTATCTGCACGATTTAACACCTACAATCACCACGGATATGAAGATGCCAGTCCCGATTTCAAGCAACAGCTGGTTTACAAGGATACCACACTGGGCAAAAACCAGGTATACCTACAATCACTGGGTGGAGTGAAACTCAAGCTTCAGTTCCCGTACTTCAAGTCCTTGCTGGACTCTCTCGGTCCTATTGCCATCAACAGCGCGATCCTCACTTTCAAAAATTCGGAAATGGATTCAACCTGGATCCCCCCTCCACAGTTGGCAATGTACAAAGTTGACAGTGCCGGAAGGATTACCCAAATCATTGACGAGCTGGATGGACTCAGCTATTTTGGAGGTGCCTATAATAAAGATGAAAGAATTTATTGGTTCCGGCTAACAAGACATTTTCAAAGGCTTTTGCTTTCCGATTCTGTTGAAAAGTATAACACATATGTTTTCCCTTCCAATCCACTGATTAGAAATACCACAGCCAATCGTGTTATTCTTAACGGTACAAATCCAATCTTTTCATCTTCTCCCGCAGATAGAATCAAGCTAAGCATTACTTATACCAGAATGCAGTAAATAGTTTTGTTTCATTTTTTATC
>JACNKI010000191.1 GCA_014382125.1 Bacteroidota bacterium
CTTCTGGCTTCATCAATGTGAAGAGTGATTTCAATATCACAAGCATTGAACTGTTATCGTTTACCGGGAAAACCGTTTACACAAATTCTACTATTGATTCAAAAACAGCAAGAATCAATATTTCAAATCTGTCGAGCGGTGTATATTTAATGAAAGTAACTACAACAAAGGAAATCCTCACCAGAAAGATCACTGTAACTCGCTAATTCACCGACTGGAAATATTAAAAAAAGAGGCTGTTCTCGCGAACAGCCTCTTTTTTTTCAATGTTAGGTAACTTACTCTTTAATCAGACCTTCAGCAACAGAATCGGCATGAGCTTCCTCGGCCTGAGCCTGAGCAATTGAGTCAGCGATCCGTTGCTGTTCTGCCTGAACCATTGCCAGTGAATCGGCAACACGGATAGAGTCAGCAATTCTTTTCTCTTCGAGTTCTTTTGTACTTGGGCCACAAGCTGTAAGAAAAGCAGCGACACCAATTACACAAACGATTGCAAGTTTTTTCATCTGTTATTGATTTTGATTTCGAGACAAAAGTACTCTAAGGGAAGGGTAGCACCAAATTTTTGACCCATTTATTTTTAACATTTCTTAACATTTACAGTTAACTATCTGGTTTACAGGATAATTATGATTTAACTTTATTTAACCTAATTGCTGCGTTTCTGCATGTTAGTGATCAAATAACCCGTTTAAAAGTCGTTGAAAATGTCTATTTTTGAGCATGATTATTCCATTAGCGGAGCGATTGAGACCTGAGAACCTTGATGAATATCTTGGACAGGAGCACCTTGTTGGCAAGGGCGCTATCCTCAGAAAGGCGATTGAATCGGGAAATATTCCATCAATGATTCTCTGGGGACCTCCCGGAGTTGGAAAGACAACCCTCGCATATATCATCTCCAAGCAACTGAACCGCACGTTTTATACATTAAGCGCAGTCAGTTCCGGAGTTAAAGATGTGCGTGATATCATTTCCAGATCCAAAGAGAGTAAGGATAGCCCTTTCCTCTTCATCGATGAGATCCATCGCTTTAGCAAATCCCAGCAGGATGCTTTGCTGGGCGCTGTGGAAAAAGGCATTGTTACCTTTATCGGAGCCACTACCGAGAATCCCTCCTTTGAAGTCATCTCCCCTCTCCTCTCCCGGTGTCAGATCTATATTCTGAAAGAATTTGGTGAAAAACATCTGTTACAATTGCTTGAGCTGGCTAACGAGAATCTGGAGAGAGCGCTGGATATCAAGATCCAGGTAAAAGAACGGGAAGCATTATTGCGAATTTCAGGAGGAGATGCCCGTAAGCTTTTGAATGCGTTGGAATTGGTCACCACCTCTGAATACAAGCAGAACAAAGAGGTCGTGATCACCAATGATCTCACCATGAAGATCATCCAGCAGAATCTGGCTATCTACGATAAGGGGGGTGAGATGCACTACGATATCATCTCTGCATTCATCAAGTCGATCAGGGGGAGTGATCCCAATGCAGCTGTCTATTGGCTGGCGCGGATGGTTGAGGCGGGTGAAGACCCGAAATTCATCGCACGCCGTATGCTCATCCTCGCTTCCGAAGATATTGGAAACGCCAATCCAAATGCATTGTTACTGGCTAACGCATGCTTTCAGGCAATCGATGTGATCGGCTATCCGGAGTGTGATATAATTCTTTCACAAACAGTCATTTACCTTGCCTGTAGTATAAAGAGCAATGCCTCATATCAAGCGATTCGGAAAGCAGGTAAGATGTTCCGGACACATGGAGACCATCCGGTACCCTTACATATACGGAATGCCCCGACGAAACTGATGAAGAATATCGGTTATGGCAAAGATTATAAGTATGCCCACAACTATGACCAGAATTTTGTGGAGCAGGAATTTTTTCCTGAGAAGCTGAAAGGCACAAAACTATATGATCCCCAGGATAATCCCAGGGAAAATGAAATACGAGCCAGATTAAAATCGTTATGGAAGAAGAAATATGGGTACTAGATGCTGGATGCTAGATGTCTGGATGTTTTAGTTATTGAATTTGAAATCAGAACGTTGATATATGAATATTCAAGAGATTCCTAAAATCAGGTTCACCGATAGCGGTAACTTCCTGCTCATTGCAGGACCCTGTGTGGTTGAAGATGTGAAGAAGCCAAGGCAGATTGCAGAGACAATACTCCGTATCTGTGAAAAATACGAAATTCCGTTCATCTTCAAAGCCTCTTACAAAAAGGCAAACCGTTCCCGGCTCGATTCATTCTCCGGTATCGGTGATGAAAAAGCGTTGAAAGTAATCCGGCAAACAGGTGAACAGCTTGAAATTCCAGTATTAACGGATATTCATACGGAACCGGAAGCAGAACTAGCTTCCAATTTCGTTGATGTCATTCAAATCCCCGCCTTCTTATGCCGTCAGACTGAGTTGCTTGTAGCTGCCGGCGAGACCGGAAAAGCTATAAACATTAAAAAAGGGCAATTTGTATCAGCCGGGGCAATGAAATATGCTGTGGAGAAAGTCTATCAAACCGGGAATGAGCAGGTGATGCTTACCGAACGTGGTACTACCTTCGGGTATCACGACCTGGTAGTTGATTTCAGAAATATTCCGGAGATGCAACAGTTCAATGTTCCCGTCATTGTTGATGCTACCCACTCGATTCAACAACCAAACCAAACCTGCGGCATCACCGGCGGTCGACCTGATCAAATCTCCACCATCGCTCGTGCAGCCATTGCATCCGGTGCCGACGGCATCTTCATTGAAACACATCCAAATCCGACTCAAGCCATGTCAGACGGTGCAAATATGCTTAAACTGGATCTTCTGGAGAGCGTACTTGAGACACTGGTCAGGATTCGGAAAGCCTTATAATAGACTCCCCGGTGAAGGTTGTTTCAAACACGTATTAGTGGTTAATCAATGACAACACCTTTGATCCCTCCTGTCTCTTCGTGAAACTTCACTTTCCATCTGGATACAGGCAGGTATGTGACAACACCCAGTTGGTTGATGAGACATTGGGTCTGTTCGATCAAACCGGCGCCCTGTTTAACGGTTACTCTGGCCAATTCCGGAATACGATAATAGAATCCTTGTGATTTTGTCTCTTCCAGTGCCCGGTTCAAATAGCTTGCGACCTGATTGGTATTTCCAACCCGCTGTACTTTGATGGTAACAACCCAGCCTCCCATTTGATTCAGGTCCACCAGGCCTCTGTTAGAGATAAACTTGAAGATCGGAACTTCGGTATTAATCTGGTTTGACAATGGGATATATTTAAAATCATATGAGTAGGTCTTGTGAATGCTGATCCCGGTAAAAAGTTTCATATACTCCTTCTCCAGTAATTTCAATTGTGTATCCATATACTCAAGCGTCTCCTGGTTATAACTTACCTCCTGGTATCCAGTCAGCAGGTTAAACCGGTTCTCTTTGATCCTGGATATGAAATCAGCTGCCTCGCGGGCTTTCTGCTCAGGAGATTTCTCAACCATCGTACGCTTCAATATCTGTTGTTCGAGGGTCAGGGTGTCGATGCTCACCTTCCGGATAATGGTGTCAATCTTTTCAAACACACTGATATCCGCATAGTATTTGAAAATTTCGGGAAAGACATCTTTCTCTGTCAGGATGATGCCATCTTCTTCCTTGATGATACGAATTGTACTGCCGGCAGTGTCAAGGTCATCGGGCAGCGTACTCAGGATCAACCCCGACTCATTCAAGCTCAGCAAGCCTGATTCTTCCGTTTTAGAGAGATTATCACCCAACTCAACAAAATAGTATTGCCCGGGATCAGGTTCTGCGGAGGTGGTTATATTGATTCCGCTAATCTTGAATTCCACCGAGTTAGCCATAACTACATTCTGCAATCCAAGATATCTCAATGCATATTCTGCATACGGGCCTTTGTAATTTTCCACCCGGTCGATCGTCACTTCAATATTCACCACTGTTCGCGGCAATGCATAGAAAATCCCCTGCCTGGTTAGTGGAACAATCGACTGGTCGATATGGAAGACACTGATCTGGCTGGATGCAGTCCCGAAAAAAAGGAGCAGTGTCATCAACATATAAAACGAACGAATAAGATTTTTCATAACTATATCATTTAGTCATATTAACGCATAAAAAGTAATTCACGGTATTTTGGCAGAGGCCATAATTCGTCATCAACCAACATTTCAAGCTTATCGACATGAGTTCGGATTTCGCTGAAAAAGGGATAAACCTGTTTACAGTAGGTATGCGACTTCTCCACGATATCATCAATTCTGTTCGCTACTTTTCTTGCCTCGATCATTTTATGGACAAAGGTTTTAATCTTGTCAACATGCTCCGAGATCTCTGTAATTGTCTCCATCTGGTTGTGAGAAAGTTTTCCGTATGTCTGGTAATCAAGGACCTGTTTCAGCCCTTTAACATTATCAATCAACGTGTTCTGATATTTGATTGCGATCGGAATAATATGGTTCATGGAGAGATCGCCCAGTACCCGTGATTCAATCTGGATCTTTTTGGTGTAGTGCTCCAGCTTGATTTCATAGCGGGCTTCCAACTCTCTTTCCGACAACACATTGTTATCGGCAAAAAGCCTCACCGTCTTCTTTGAAGTCATCGCTTTCAATGCATCCGGTGTATTGTTGTGATTCGACAGTCCTCTTTTTGCCGCCTCTGTCACCCACTCCTCACTATAATTATTTCCCTCAAACCGAATGGGTTTGGATTCCTTGATGTATTTCTTCAATACCTGAAAAATAGCATTATCTTTTCGAACCTTTTTGCCAATCAACGCGTCTACATCTTTCTTAAATTTCATGAGTTGATCAGCAACGATCAGGTTGATTGTAATCATGGCGGGAGCACATGTGTGAGATGATCCAACCGCTCGAAACTCAAATTTATCCCCCGTAAATGCGAAAGGAGATGTTCTGTTTCTATCGGTGTTATCCAGTAATATCTCAGGGATCTTCGGAAAATCCTTTAGCAATTCTGTATCTCCGTTTGAATCGATCCGAACTTTCTTTGTGCTCGTTTCAATCATATTCAGCAACTGTGTAAGCTGGGCTCCGATAAATGCAGAAACGATTGCAGGAGGTGCTTCGTTACCACCCAGACGGTGATCGTTTCCGGGCGATGCAATTATTGCACGGATCAGGTCGGCATGCTCGTATACAGCTTTCACTGTGTTGACCAGAAAGGTGAGGAACCGGAGATTGGATTTGGGCGTTCTCCCGGGAGATAACAGGTTCTCACCAGAATTGGTTTTCAGTGACCAATTACTATGCTTGCCCGATCCATTGACGCCGGCAAAGGGTTTCTCATGCAACAATACGGTGAAATGATGCCTTTTGGCAATCTTTTCGAGCAAGTGCATCAGGAGTTGGTTGTGGTCAACAGAAAGATTCGCCTCTTCAAAAACGGGCGCACATTCAAACTGGTTGGGGGCTACTTCATTGTGACGGGTCTTGACGGGTACGCCCAGGCGATGAGCTTCAAGCTCAAATTCCTGCATGAAGGCCATAGCACGTTGTGGTATGGTACCGAAATAGTGGTCTTCCAGCTGCTGGTCCTTGGCTGACGAGTGACCAAACAGTGTTCTTCCCGTCAGCATCAGGTCTGGTCTGGCCTGAAACAGGGCTTCATCAACCAGGAAATACTCCTGTTCCCAACCCAGTGTCGCAAATACTTTTGTAATATCTTTATCGAAATACTGACATACATCAACAGCTGCTTTGTCAATCGCATAAAGCGCTTTCAAAAGTGGGGTTTTATAATCAAGGGCCTCACCCGTATAGGAGACAAAAACAGTTGGAATACAAAGTGTCCTGTCCATGATGAATGCCGGAGATGTCGGATCCCAGGCCGTATATCCCCTGGCTTCAAACGTACTCCTGATCCCACCACTGGGAAAACTGGATGCATCCGGCTCCTGTTGCGTCAGTTCAATTCCACGGAATTTTTCAATGCCTTCGCCTCCCTCTACCGGATCGATAAACGCATCGTGTTTCTCTGCGGTAGCGCCGGTTAATGGAAGAAACCAGTGTGTATAATGGGTAGCCCCATTGTTGATGGCCCATGATTTGATTCCGGCTGCCACCTGATCCGCAATCCCGCGATCGATTTTAATCCCTTTCTCAATGGCATTCATTACCTTCTGAAATGCCTCTTCCGTGAGATATTCCCGCATCGCCGGTTCATTAAATGTTAATTCTCCAAAATATTCCGACGCTTTCTTATCCGGAAAAGAGACAGACTTTTGTGTCCTGCACATGGCAGTCTGCAAAGCAATAAAACGTATATTGTCCATAGAATAGATGCTAGTTGTTTAACTATTTTCCTTTCTTCGAGGAAAATATAAGAAGACCTGCAAATGTAATTAATCCATTTAAAATTAACAGCTCGAATCCGAATTTATAGCCGAAAAGAAGTTCCTGGGAGTAGCTGCTGAGAAGATAGCAAATACATGGAGAGAGTATCGCTATCATCGGGACAAACCTGTCTCTCACTCTCCGCTTTGAGAATAATCCAAAAGCGTATAGGCCAAGCAGAGGCCCATACGTATAGCCTGCTACAGTAAACAATTTATCAATAACAGCTCTGTCGTTGATCTCCCTGAACAAGACGATGACAAACAGAAGAATAACAGCAAAAGCCAGATGTACCAGGTAGCGGATTTTCTCTTTCTGTTTCTCCGACAGGGAACCGGACTTATTCATGCCGAGAAAATCAATACTAAAAGAGGTTGTAAGGGAAGTTAACGCTCCATCCGCACTCGGGTAAGCGGCTGAAATCAGTCCTATCATAAAGACTACCCCTGCCAGGGGCCCAAGGTGCTGGATCGCAATTATCGGGAACAAATCGTCAGACCTTACGGGCATCTCTATTCCCTTGAATTTGACAAAGAGAAAAAGTGAGGCGCCCAGAAAGAGGAACAGGAAGTTAACCAGCATCAATACAACGGAGAAAGAGAACATGTTCTTCTGTGCATCTTTTAGCGACCGGCAGCTGAGGTTCTTCTGCATCATCTCCTGATCCAAACCAGTCATTACGATAGCAATGAACGCTCCGCTAAGAATTCCTTTGAGGAAATATCGCTTATCGCTCCATTCACCGAAAAACATCTTCGAGTAATCACTGTCAAAAACAGCGTCTGAAATGTCACTGAAACTCATTCCCATGTTTTTTGTGATCAGGTAAATGGATAAGATCAGGGCAAAGAGCATGAATGTGGTCTGCACTGTATCTGTCCAGATAATGGTCTTGATCCCGCCTTTAAACGTGTAAAGAATAATGAGAATGATAAATATTAATGTCGTAACCCAGAAAGGAATTCCCCAGGCATCAAAGATGAATATCTGCAACACATTTACAACCAGAAACATGCGAAATGAAGCTCCGATCACACGGGACAGGATAAAGTAGAAAGCGCCTGTTTTATAAGACCAGAAACCAAACCGGGTCTCCAGGTATGAGTAGATGGAAGTCAGGTTTAGCTTGTAGTAAAGAGGCAGCAAAACAGTCGCGATCACAATGTAGCCTATCAGGTAACCAAAAACCACCATCATGTAGGAGAACTGTGTGTCGCCAACCCAACCAGGGACCGACATAAAGGTCACACCAGAAAGTGACGCTCCGATCATTCCATAGGCCACTACGACCCATGGTGATTGTTTATTCCCAATAAAAAACGCTTGGTTGGTAGCCCGCCGTGCCGTGATCCAGGTAATGATAAACAGAAGGACTGTATAGGCCAGAAATATCGTAAG
>JACNKI010000089.1 GCA_014382125.1 Bacteroidota bacterium
AACTGTGGCATGTCCTCATTCCAGTATACTACTCCGTCGGTGAATGGATACCAGTATTTTCCTCCGGCTTCATCCCCACTGGCCCGTTGGAGCCCGAAAGCCAAATGTGCTTTCCCGGTTTGGTCGAGCGCTAATGAATTTGATCCGTCCGGACAAAAGAAAGCTCCCGTGGTATCACCTCCTGTCCAGAAAGTAAATGGGCAGGGCCAAACAGTTGTTTTGGCCCAGGTATCTCCGTTGTCGGTCGATTTCATGATGAACTGATCATACCAGTTATCACCGGTGGCAAAGCAAAGAATATCTCCCTGCGGTTCAGCCCATGTGTATGAATCAGCAGCGAAAGCCATATAATCGGCTGATGTCATGCCATCAAGCAGTTCCCAACCATCCCAGGTTGCTCCTCCGTCTAATGAGCGATTGTAAACCAGGGCTCCATCCAGGTCGTTCCAAACCACTCCGCCGTTTCCGGTAGGTGCAGTCAGGCAGATGATATGAACATTCATATGATCGGTGCCATTTGTCACCATACGTGGCCAGAGCATGCCGCTGGCGCCTGTTGGCGGATATAGTTCAGACTGTGTCCAGGCACCTGTTCCTTTGGTTTCCCGTGTGCTGATGATTAACGGTGTGGTCCCGCTCTGATGGGCTACGACGATCTCCCCGTTGGGTCCCCATGGTGCATACGAGGGCCAACCGGTTCGTACGGTTTCAATCCGTGCAGTGGGTTGGGGCCCCCAGGCAGCTCCGTCGTAATAGTTATAGCCGGTTCCCCTGTCGGTAAAGTTCTCCAGATGTGCCATGGTTGCGATGCCTCCCATAGTTCCGTCTGACGGATAGAAGTAAAGGCGGTTCTCTACGGAAGAGTTTGTCTGCAGATCATAGACCGACATCATCAGCGTCGGATCTTCAAGAGTTGATTTCGCTGAAACAGTTGTATTTGGATTTATCAGGCCGATATGAGATCCGTCACCCTGAACAACAAGTTGTTTTGCTTTAAATCCTGAATTGGGTTTATTGGATATGGGATTAACCTGGGCAACAGAGCTTATTACCATTCCTATTGCCACAACAATAGATAAAAATCTGTTCATAGCTGTTTTTTTTCAAAAATACAAAAAAAATAAAAAGAGACTGCCTCAAAACAAAAGACAGCCTCTTTTTATAATGGTTGCGGATGATCAACACATAATCTCTCCGGGAGACACTATTTTACGACCATCTTTTTGGTCACCGAAGTACGGTCAAGTGTAACAGTATAGAAGTACACTCCGGTAGTCAGTTGAGATCCGTCAATTGTGAATTGGTGTGTTCCGGCATTGACATGCCCATATTGATAATCCATCACTTTCTGGCCAATAACACTGTAAACCCCGAGGGATAGATTTCCTGGTTGAGTTAGTTTCACGGTCACCCTGGATCTGTCGGCCATTGGGTTGGGATAGTTCTGCGAAACTGTGAAATTAGCTTCTGACTTCTCATCTATCGCAGTGGGCCAGAGAAGAATATCAGCTTTGGGAATTTCGGAAAAGGTGATGTTGTTGTTAGTGATAGCAGTCTGGCCCTGTGCTCCACTAGAGCCTTTAAGGTAGGTTCCCGCTTCGGGGTCATCCTGGAAGATGAAAAAGATATTATCGGTCATTGAACTTGCCACCGATACATATACACATTCACTCCATGTGTAGAGAAAATCATCTGTTACCCAGGCGATTGTATCTCTCCAGGTAGTTCCTCCATCATGCGATGCCCGGGCATAGATATGACGCAACATAAAGTTATTGACATCAAGCAGAGTGGTTACACCCGACCAGAACGCAAATACCTGGTTGAAATCATCCACCACGAGGGACGGGATGCTGGTAAATGAATTGTAATAATAGGCTAGTTGCGTTCCGTCCATTCCCCATACTCCTTTGTCAAGTATCCAGCCGATGTAATTCCCATTTTGCATCAATGTAGCCGAGTCAAGTTCCTGGGGAAGTTCCGGCATGTCTTCGTTCCAATAGAGTAGGCCATCCCTCCAGGGGAACCAGTATTTAGCTCCGGATTCATCGCCGTTTGATTCCTGATAACCAAAGATGACATGTACTTTGCCATCCGGTCCGATAGCTGCTGCGGAGTTTCCATCGGAACAACGGAAGTTACCTGTGGTATCTCCTCCTGTCCAAGTGTCAAACGGGCAATCCCAGATAATTGTCTTGGTCCAGGTATCCCCGTTGTCAGTCGATTTCATGATAAATTCGTCCATCCAGTTATCTCCAACCACAAAGGCCAGGGTTTCGCCCACGGGTTGTGCCCAGGCATATGAATCGCCACCATATGCGATGTATTCAGGAAAAGCCATTCCGTCAAGCTGTTCCCAGCCATCCCATGTTGTGCCACCATCAAGAGAACGATTGTAAATCAGGGCGCCGTCCAGGTCATTCCACACAGTGCCACCATTACCTGTAGGGGATGTCAGTGCGATGACATGCACATTTTGGTTATAGTCACCATTGGTAACCATCCGACACCAGAGCATTCCAGCGGCACCTGCCGGTCCGTTCAGTTCGGTTTGTGTCCAGTCACCAGTGCCTTTGTTATCTCTCCTGTTTACATATAATGGTTCCGTTGCGGATGAATGCGCTATAACAATCTCGCCATTGGGTCCTAGAGGAGCGTACGCGGGCCAACCCGTTCTGTTTGCCTCAATCCCTTCAGAAGGTTGAGGACCCCAGGTCGTGCCATCGTAATAATTGTAGCCGGTTCCCCTTGTGGTATAGGCATTGTCATGTGACATTGTCGCAACACCAGCCATTGTTCCATCTTCATACCTGTAAAAACGTTCTTCCTGGGTGGAGTTGGTTTGGAGGTCGTACAGAGTCTGCATGATGACCTCATCTGCCAGCGTTGCTTTTGAGGAGACTGTCGTATTCGAGGCCTGAAGGCCAATAATGTCTCCGTCAATTTGCATGACCGGCATGGGCGCTTTTATGTCGCGATTTGACTTCACACTGGGCGTCGATTGAGCCAGTGATGAGAGAGCAAATCCGACAGCGATAACAAACAGTAAAATCCTTTTCATAAAGTTTTGGTTTTAAGTTTAACAAATAATTGATGAATCTCGCGACAAATGTACAAAAAAAAAGATGTTACTCCACAATCAGCTTCTGTGTATATTTCTGGCTGTTGATTTGAACGGTACAGAAATAGAGACCTGCTGTCAGGTGACCGGTATCCAGTGTAAACTGCTGTGATCCGGCAGCTATATAGCCCTGGTCAACTTTCATCACAGTTTGTCCGAGCATATTGCTCATCGAGATCTGTACATTGCCGTGCCGGGGCATGTTCACCTTCACAACAGCTTTGTCGGTTACCGGATTCGGGTACACTGATATCGATGCTAACGTTGTTCTGTTATCAACTCCAACAGGGAACTCACATGGACCTGCTTCGATGGTATAGTCGTCAGGCATGTAGATGAAGTCTGAGATATATTTGAAGGTAACGGATGCTGCAGGATCGTTGGGATCTGACAATAGCTCTGTTACGATCGGAATAATATCACCATCACCACTTGTAAAAGTATAATACGAGGTACACTCAAAGTAAGCCGCATTCATAACATCTGAAAGGAAAGTCACATTGTTGGGTTGATCTTCGCCATTCACACTGGTGATCATATTGGTCATCAGGTTATAGCCACGGGCAAACACATCCGGCATGTTGTTAGCGGGCTCAGGGGGGGTTGTCTGTGTATCCAGCCAGGTTATGAATACCCTGTCACCAGCCGGGTTGATGGCTGCATTCACACGGTTATCCTCTGAGAGGCTTCCAAAATCGCCCCGGAAGGTCCATGGATTTCCCATACGGACGGCACACCAGGTGGTTCCACCGTCGTCGGAGAAGATATCAAACACAGCAAGTGTGCTGTCGCCTGGAGCGCCGGAGGCAATGGAATAGGGGTCTCCACCAGCAAGGCCAACAACTATACCAATGTGTGGATTGCCCCATTTGTCGACAACTAGGTCGCAGTCGAAAGCAGTGGTGTAAGGGATCTCATCACGGGTAGGCAAAGGTGGTGTGAATAATTGAGCAATACGATAGTCACTCAAATAATTCTTGACACCATCAAGACCATCCGGACCATCTATCTGTACATCAATCGGATCACTCCATGTCGCTCCTGAATCTGTGGATTTGAAAAGAATCGGGTTGTATTTTTCAATTGTGCCACCAACCGGAGGTAGGTCTCCGGTAGTTCCAAGGGATACCATCCATGCAGTTTCTCCATCCGTGGAAGCGGCAACACGAACAGTTGCCGGTCGACGGTTGTCAACCTGGGCTAACTCGATCTGCTCCAATTCATATTCGACATCCATGAGGGTTGGGTTCCACTCACCTGTGTGGAGGAGGAGATTACCCATATATTCCACTGTTCCGCTTTCCCAATTTTGTTCAATGTCAGCAACCAGCACATAACCTGTTCTGGTTATCATCATCCCATCAGGAATATAGGTGTAAGGAGGAGGATTATAATAGTACAAATGTTTTGTGGAGTCTGAATTATCGCTCAGTTTGGAAACGCCCCAGCTGAGTCCACCCCATGGACCGGGGTCGTTTGAGAGATTCGGTGCAAAGTACACGCAGTAAGCTTCGTCATAACCATCGCCCGGAGGATCAAAAAGCACAGCCTGGGGATACCGGGCAGCGTCCAGAAAGTAGGAGCCACCTACATCGAGAGTAGAGGCGTAGATTTGCTGGTTGATGGTCCAGTCGGCAAGAGTTCCGGCTTTATTGACACCAATGTCAATTCCCAGGTATCCGGAGTAACCGGGGATGGTGGCATCGGGTCCCATCCGGTGAAGGTTGATGATCGTACCCAGATCATTATCTGCCCAGACCATCGTTTTCTGGCCACCTGCATAGCCATATCCATATGCGTTAGTAGCAGTACCGATGGTAATAACGTTTACTACATTTATGCCATCGCCTTGATGCATAACAGGGCCTGGGTTAACCGGTGTTGCATTGAACTTGACAGGTTCAATGCCAATTTTTTGTTCAGCTACTCTCTTTTCAGTACGGATATTATCCTTTAACTGGAACGTCTGAGCTGTTACAGCCAGTCCGACAATAATCGTCAGGCTGAAGAGTAAAACTTTCTTCATTTTCAATGATTTTGGTTAAACAATTTAGAATTATTGACGAAATCCAACGTTACTATTTAACAAAAATAGATGATTCTATTTGTTTTTGCAATTTTTTATAGAAAAATCTACGCCTGAATTTTATTTCGTTCTTACTCACCTATCTATCCTATTCTCCAATTCCATTACTCTCTTGCCCTCTTACATATACAACGAGGCAAAAAAAGAGGCCCTTTATTGAAAAACGGCCTCTCAATGTGATACACAAATGGTTAGTCAACAATCATCTTTTTTGTTACGGATTGGCCATTCGCATTAACGGTATAAAAATAGACACCTGACCTAAGCATACCGGCATCAATTTGCAACGGATGTGTTCCAGGCAATAACTCGCCAAAATCACGAAAATGAACCATTTGTCCCATCGTGTTCGAAATTGTGGCCGTGATGCTTGCACGTTGTTTAAGAGTAATGTGTAATTTAGCTGCATCCCGGACCGGATTCGGGTAAATAGCGGAAACCAAGAAATGTAACTTTTCAGTTTCGTTAATCCCCGGACTTGGCTGAATAAGCAGATTCTTGTCAGGGTTGAGGAACGTAATATCATTATTTGTTATTGAAGTCTGGCCCTGCGCACCGGACGAGCCCATCAGATACGTGCCTGCTTCAGGATCAGCCTGGAATAAAATAAATAGTTTATCTGTACTGTTCTGGGCCATACTTGGATAAACACATTCGCTCCAGGTATATAAAAAGTCTCCGGTAATATCAACAATCGTATCACGCCATGTCTGACCTCCGTCGATTGATGCGCGACCAAAGATATGACGAAGCAAATAGTCATTAGGGTCGGTCAATGTTGTCACACTCGACCATACGACAAACAGATTATTGTAATCATCGGTTATGATATTTGGGTAAGTCGACATAGACATGTAATAATAGGCCAGTTGAGTTGCTTGCATTTGCCATACCTCGGGATCCTGCAGCCATCCGATATAATTCCCATTTGCCATCAACGTTGCTGAGTCAAGTTCCTGGGGCAGTTCCGGCATGTCTTCGTTCCAGTAGAGAAGGCCATCCGTCCAGGGGAACCAGTATTTGGCTCCGGCTTCATCGCCGTTGGCCCGCATATAGCCAAATACTACATGTGCTTTCCCGCTATTGTCAAGCTGAACCGTGGAGGATCCGTCGGGGCAATTGAAGTTTCCTGTGGTATCACCACCTGCCCAAAGATTGAACGGACACGACCAGATCACTGTTTTTGTCCAATTATCGCCATTATCGTTTGATCTCATGATGAACTGATCGTACCAGTTATCGCCGGTAACGAAACACAACGTATCCCCATGTGGTTCGGCCCAGGCATAGGCATCGGCTGAAAAGGCAAGATATTCCGAATCATCCATCCCATCCAGAATTTGCCAGCCATCCCAGGTAGCACCTCCATCCAGTGAACGGTTGTAAACGAGTGCACCGTCAAGACCCTGGTAGATGACTCCACCATTTGCCACAGGTGCAGTCAGGCACAGGACATGCAGGTACATGTTATCAGGGCCGCTTGAAATCATCCTTGACCAGATCATCCCGGAGGCGCCCGTTGGTGGTGGTATAAAACTTTCAGTCCAGGCCCCACTACCTTTTGTTGGCCTGGTGTTCAGAACCAATCCCTCGGTTGCACTCTGGTGGGTTATGATGGCTTCACCGCCAGTTCCCCACGGACACACAGAGGGCCAACCGGTTCTCACAGATTCAATGCGTGCCGCAGGCTGCGGTCCCCAAACTGACCCATCGAAATAGTTATATCCTGCACCACGATCAGGAAATGCACCTCCAATATCATGTGATAATGTTGTTGTAGCACTGATCGTTCCGTCGGGGAACAGAAACAGTCTGTTCTGCGGAGCCCCGTTAGTTTGGAAGTCATAATTAGTCATGGCAACAATAGGATCTTCCATCGTTCCCTTTGTGGATACAATTCCATTGTAAACCGCAGTTCCAACAACCGGATTATTAACCCCCTTAATTGGTTTCAACTCTTTGATGTGCCGTTTCTCTTTCGGAAAAACAGGTTTGATTTGTGCAACCAGCTGGAAGCACAAACCAATCGCTAAAAGAAGTGTAAAAATCTTTTTCATTATACATGTTTTTAGTGAATAAGCTTAACCAACAATATATTAACAAAGATAGAAGACAAATTGGCACAATCCAATTTTTTCCTAAAAAATCGACGACGTGACCATTGAACTCCCTGAAGGGGACTTAAGGAATCCGACTCCGGAGGGGAGAGGTTTGATTAGTCGTTCCTTAGTCTTTGGTTAGTCTTTGGTTAGTCGTTGGTTAGTCTTCCTTTAGTCGTTGGTTAGTTTAGGTTCGGTTTAGCTTTAGTTTAGGTTTAGTCTTTGGTTGACTTGTCCTGAATTTTTTTTAGGATTCTTTGTTTTTCTTGGCAATGTGTGTTAACTTTGATACTTCCTGTAACTTTTTGATACAGAAAGCAAAAAAGATTCTAAAGAGGGAAAGGACATGAAAATTATCCCTACGATTATATTTATCCTTTCAGTCCCGTTTTTTTGTTTTCCCCAGGGAGAGTTCAACAATTGGTATTTCGGTCACCATTGCG
>JACNKI010000177.1 GCA_014382125.1 Bacteroidota bacterium
TGTTTTCGTCAGATGGATGATCAGCTCATTTTCCCGGATGGTATTGATGATCTCCAGTTTCTCTTCACCTTTCATGAGCCAGCCTTTGTCTCCGACCTGTCCACCCGATTCAGCATAAAATGGTGTTTCAGCCAGTACAATCTGATAGAGCTCATCTTCATTGCTTTTTACGCTTCTGTACTGGGAAATAGTGGTTTCACAGGATAACGAGTCATATCCAATAAATGTAGACATACCTGCATTTGTATCAAGAAGAGTCCAATCAGAAGTATTTGTTGCCGATGCTTTCCGGGAGCGTGCTTTTTGTTCTTCCATCCCTTTATTGAAGCCCTCCATGTCAACTGTCCAGCCAATCTCACGGGCCATGAGCTCGGTCAGGTCGACAGGGAATCCGTAGGTGTCGTAGAGTTCGAAAGCGAAAGCGCCTTCAATAATCCTGGATGCTGGATCCTGGATCCTGGATGATTGATCTTTTTGACTGTGATCTGGCCCCTTCCCCTTCAGGGGAGGGGGTTGGGGGTGGGGTGAGTCTACATATTGCTGAAACTTCTGAATTCCGGTCTCAAGTGTCCTGAAAAACGAATTTTCCTCTTCTTGAACTACGGTCTCAATCACCTTTTGCTGTGCCTTCAATTCCGGGAATACATCTCCCATCTGGTCGACAAGGAGAGGAACCAGTTCGAACATAAATGGTTCATGGAAATTCAGAAAGACATATCCGTAACGTACTGCTCTGCGCAGAATCCTTCGGATCACGTAGCCAGCTTTGTTATTGGAAGGCAACTGGCCATCGGCAATGGCAAAAGCGATGGCACGGAGATGATCTGCAACAACCCGCATTGCAATGTCGGTTTTAGATTCCGCGCCATATGGGATCGTTGATTTAGCTGCAATGGCTTGAATGAGAGGTTGGAACAGATCAGTGTCGTAATTCGATGTTTTACCTTGAAGTACCATACAGAGTCGTTCAAATCCCATTCCCGTATCGATATGTTTGGAGGGAAGAGGAGCCAGTTTTCCATCTGCCTGGCGGTTGAATTCAATAAAGACCAGGTTCCATAACTCAATTACAAGAGGATCCTCTTTGTTAACCAGCTCTCTCCCGGAAACCAGATCCCTCTCTTTATCGTCACGGAGATCGATATGAATCTCAGAACAGGGGCCACATGGGCCTGTCTCTCCCATCTCCCAGAAGTTATCTTTTTTGGATCCAAAGAGGATCTGTTCTTCGGGAATGATTTCTTTCCAGTATGTATAGGCTTCAATATCTTTTCCGAGTCCGTTGGATTTATCTCCTTCAAATACAGTCACATAAATACGGGTTTTGTCGATTTTGCAGACTTCTGTAAGCAGCTCCCATCCCCATTCGATCGCCTCTTTCTTGAAATAATCACCAAACGACCAATTGCCAAACATCTCAAACATAGTATGATGATAGGTATCGTGTCCAACCTCTTCGAGGTCATTATGTTTTCCGGAAACTCTCAGGCATTTTTGTGTGTCGGCGATCCGTTTGTATTTCCCCTCTTTGTTCCCTAAAAAAATATCCTTGAACTGATTCATCCCGGCATTGGTAAACATAAGTGTTGGATCGTTTTTGACAACCATGGAAGCACTGGGAACAATATGATGTTGCTTCGACCTGAAGAAGTCGAGAAAGATTTGCCGTATTGTGGATGAGTCCATGTAAATTAAAGATTAGCAGGAGGTTAACTAACGATAACAAAAAATCAACCGGAAAACAGATGACAAAGTTAATTATTTACTTAATTTTGCACATGTCAGCCCCATTGTTTTAAATGTTTCTTCACTTCTTTGTCAATGAGCAAGGTTAAATACCGTTTCGATAAACACTCGTTAACATTTGACAAAGTTCAGACAACCATAAAAAAGAGGTTGCTTGTCTTTCTGTCTCATTTCAGCACAGCACTGGTTTTTGCGGCTGTGATCCTTGTAGTGGTTTACTATTTCGTTGATTCACCAAAAGAGAAAGCCCAAAAGAGAGAAATCGCTCATTTGCAACTTCAGTATGAGATCCTGAATGATCAACTGGATAACTTCACCACTGTCCTGAAAGATCTTCAGGCGCGAGATGATAATATTTACCGGGTTATCTTTGAGGCTGAGCCCATTCCCTCGTCTGTGCGCGAAGCCGGTATTGGTGGTATCGACCGGTATGAACGGCTGAAAGGGTACACCAACTCCGAGATCATGGTCGAGACACATAAAAAAATGGACAAGATCATGGGGCAGCTCTATGTTCAGTCAAAGTCGTTGGATGAGGTCTTTTCAATGGCGATGAATAAAGAGAAGATGCTGGCCAGTATTCCAGCCATACAACCTGTCAACAATAAAGATCTGACACGGATTGCTTCCTATTATGGATATCGTATGGATCCTTTCTATAAAGTGAAGAAGTTCCACGAGGGGGTTGATTTTACTGCTCCACTTGGGACTGAAGTCTATGCGACTGGAAATGGAGTGGTTACCAGGACAAAAAGAAGCAGAGGAGGATATGGCAGGCATATAATTCTGGATCATGGATACGGTTATTCTACAATGTATGCGCATTTGTCCAGATCCCTGGTCAAACGAGGAGAAAAAGTCAAACGCGGACAGTTGATCGGATATATTGGCAGTACCGGCAAATCAATGGCACCACATTTGCATTATGAAGTACGGAAAAATTCCCGGGCCGTGAATCCGATCTATTTCTTCTACAACGATATCACTCCAAAGCAGTTTGAGCTAATGCTCGAACTCTCCGCCCGTCCTTCGCAATCCATGGATTAACAGGCATCATCCAAATGCTTAAGCCCGAGAAGAAAATAGAGAAATTGTACTATTCTATTGGAGAAGTGGCGGAACTCTTTGAGGTCAATGCCTCCCTGATCCGATATTGGGAGAAGGAGTTCGACATCCTGAAGCCCATGAAAAACAAGAAGGGAAACAGGCAGTTCACCAAAGAGGACCTGGATAACCTCCGGATTATTTACCACCTGGTTAAGGAGCGTGGATATACCCTTCAGGGAGCAAAAGAGAAGATCCGTCAAAACAGAGATGACCTGGCCAGAAATGTCGAGATCGTAGATACGCTGACCCACCTGAAAGAGTTTTTGCTTGAATTGAAGAAAGACCTGTAATTGTTTTGAAGGACTCCTTTTTTGAATCAGTATACCATATCGTCAGTCAGATACCATATGGCCGGGTAACTTCGTATGGGGCGATAGCTGAATACCTGGGTAGCCGTGGTTCGGCGCGCATGGTAGGATGGGCGTTGAACTCTTCACACACTCAAAAGCAAAATGTGCCGGCTCATCGCGTAGTGAACCGGATTGGTTTGCTGACCGGGAAACGACATTTTGGCGGTCCTGATATTATGGAACAGTTGTTGACCAGTGAAGGAATCAATGTGGAAAATGATCAGATTGTCGATTTTGACAAGCATTTCTGGAATCCCATGGAGGAACTACGATTTACGAATGACGAATTCCCTTAATAACCCAAATGACCTTAATGACTTACAATGAAAATCACCAAAGATAAAATCCAGAAAGCTCTGGGGCATGTCATGGATCCGGATCTTGGAAAAGATCTGGTGACCTTGAACATGATCGATGATATCCTGATCCAGGGAAAGAAAATCTCTTTCAAACTTGTATTAACAACTCCAGCATGTCCATTAAAGAATGAGCTTCGCCAGGCTTGTATCGATGAGATCCACCGTTACATCGGGAAAGATCTTGATGTGGAAGTAGAGCTCACTTCAAGGGTGACCACGCGGCGAAAGGAGACGGATGAGGTATTGAAAAATGTAAAGAACATCATTGCTGTCGGATCGGGAAAGGGAGGTGTAGGGAAATCGACAGTTGCCGTGAACCTGGCTGTTGCCCTGGCCAGAGCAGGTGCCCGTGTTGGATTGATCGATGGCGACATTTACGGCCCCTCAATTCCTATCATGTTTGGTCTTGTCGAACATCACCCTGCCGGGGAGGGGAAAGATGGAAAGATGGTTATTAAACCGGTAGAAAAATTCGGTTTGAAACTGATATCAATCGGTTTTTTTGTTGATCAATCGAAAGCATTAGTCTGGCGTGGGCCAATGGCTTCTACAGCTCTCCGGCAGCTATTTATCGATGTGGTGTGGGGTGAACTGGATTACCTGGTGATCGATCTTCCACCGGGTACGGGAGATATCCCGCTCACTCTGGTTCAGGATTTCCCGGTAACCGGGTCGATCATCGTCAGCACCCCGCAGAAATTGGCTTTGGCTGACGTTCGGAAAGCAGCCGATATGTTCATGAATGATAAGATCCAGATACCTATACTGGGTCTGGTGGAGAATATGTCCTATTTCATTCCACCGGATGATCCGGAGAAAAGATATTATATTTTCGGCAAGGATGGAGGCAAGACCTTCTCAGATGAACTGAATATTAACTTCCTGGGTCAGATTCCGATCGTACCTGAGATCACCGAGTCGGGTGACACCGGCACACCTGTTGCAACCGATCCTGGCAAGCCTGTGACTGCCGCTTTCGACAAACTGGCATCGAATGTTGCACAGCAGGTAGCGATCAGCAATACGATCCGCGAAACTTTCCAGCCCTAATCTCTAATCCCTTTTTATTATTTTTGCAAACCAAAAGAATTTGAATACTATGTCAACAAAAGAAGAACTCGAGAAGAAAGTCGCAAATGTTCTGGAACAGATACGTCCTTATCTACAAGCAGATGGCGGAGATGTAGAATTTGTGGAATTGTCGGATGATCATGTTGTTAAAGTTCGTTTAACCGGTATGTGCGGCAATTGTCCTCACAGCCAGATGACCCTGAAAAACGGCATTGAGACTGCCATGATAAAAGCCGTTCCGGAAATCAAATCTGTAGAATCCGCCATTCTGTAGGGGCGATCGGGCCGGTCACCCCTACAGGGACATACCCCATCACCCCAGATAAAGGGCTACAATCGGCATGCGGCGCCCCATTCCAAAGGCTTTGGGAGAAACGCGCAGGATTGGTGGTGATTGGTTTCGTTTCCATTCGCTGCTGTTTACCAGGCGCAGGACCCGTTTAACAATCTCCTTGTCAAATCCCATTCCGATCAACTCTTCAGGTCCCTTTCGATGTTCAATATATTGATTGAGGATCTGATCAAGAATTTCATAATCGGGGAGCGAATCGGAGTCTTTCTGCCCCGGTTTCAGTTCGGCAGACGGAGGTTTCAAAATAGTATTCCCGGGAATGATCTCTTGTTTACTGTTTATGTATCGGGCCAGTTCGTAGACCTGGGTTTTATAAACATCTCCCAATACGGAGATCCCGCCGCACATATCTCCATAAATGGTTCCATACCCAACTGCAACTTCACTCTTATTGCTTGTATTCAGAAGAATGTATCCAAATTTATTGGCCATAGCCATCAGGATCACGGCTCTGACTCTTGCCTGGATATTCTCTTCCGTCAGATTAAACGGGAGGTTCTGAAAAAACGGATCCAGTGTGACCTCAACTACGTTGAATGTATCATCAATGGGGATTATATCATGTGATACACCTGCTTTTTCTGCGAGATCCCGTGCATCGTTGATGCTGTGCTGGGAGGAATACTGTGAAGGGAGTAAAAGCGCTTTGATGTTCTGTTTTCCTAAAGCCTCAGTAGCAAGGACCAGGGTAACGGCTGAATCGATCCCGCCACTGAGACCTAAAATCGCTTTTGAAAACCCCATCTTGTGGAAATAGTCACGGATGCCCATGATGAGGGCGGAATAAATCAAGGGAGTTGATTCCTGATGCCTGATTCCAGATTCCTGATAATGAATTTGGGATACATTAGAACTTTCCTTTTTATCCGGGATCCGGGATCCGGGATCCGGGATTATTATTCTTTTCAGATCAAACACCTTCGTCTCCTCCTCAAACAGCTCCAACTCATCAACGATGGTTCCGTCAGGCGCAATCACCATTGAATCCCCGTCAAACAGCAACTCGGTTTGTCCGCCAACCTGGTTGACATTGAAGAGGGGCAGGTTGTATTTTTTTGCATTTTGTGAGAGAACATCTCTTCGGCTGGCTGGTTGCAAGTAATGAAACGGAGAGGCAGCGATGTTGATGATCACATCGGGGTGGAGCTTGATGAGTTCGTCCATGGGATTTCTGATATACAACGGGTCCTCATCAGTATTCCAGAGATCTTCACATATGGTTAGGGCAAACCGGGTTCCCTGATATTCAATTAGTTTATAAGGTAATCGGTTGGGTTCGAAATACCTGTATTCGTCAAACACATCGTAATTTGGCAGGAGGGTCTTATGAGCGATCCCCAAGACCTTTTTTTCGGCCAGAAAATAGACTGAATTGTAAAGGGGTTTTCCTCTCTTGCCGGGATTTTCTGAAGGTGCTCCAACGATAACGGCAATGTCAGTACAGGAACGAGCAATTGTTTGGATGGCCTGATCACATTTCTTCATAAAGTCGTCAAACTCCAGGAAGTCCCGTGGCGGATAGCCACAAACAGCTAGTTCAGCAAAGACAACAAGGTCAGCTTCATCTTTTCTGGCTTGTTGAATACCCTCCAGGATCAGGCCGATATTGTGATCAAAATCGCCGACAATGTAATTCCGTTGTGCAAGAGCTATTTTCATCGAGGTTGCTAAAACAGTACGCCGAGGTTTAATTCGACGAAGTTTAACAGTGCTTTTTGGTTGAAGTTGGTATGTTTATTATGGCCCTTCAGGATATTGTTCAACCCATTGCTGTAGTTTACACCAAAAATGATCCGGGTGTTCTCATCCAGATGATATTCAAGTCCGATCCCGAATAGCACCGCTTGCCGGATCAAGGTTGTTTCGGATGTGATATTTGTATTCTCTTCAGTGGGTTCTCCTCCACTTTCCGGTTCAAACGTCTCACGCGCTTTGGAACTAAGGCGGAAACCAGTAGAAAAACCTAACTGGCCAAAGAAAGAGAATTTTCCGAATGGATTTGTTCGTAACTTTATCATATAAGGAATATCCAGGTAGAAGAACTTATATTTCCGGCTCATTTGACCGAGGTGTGTTGTCGTATCAATGGTTAACGAGTCGGCGTAAGTCAACCTGCCGTTCAGAAAAGCGAAATTAATTCCGGATGAAAAGGCATAGTTTTTAGCAAAGTAGAAATCGGCGACCAGGCCAATTGTAGCTGCCCCGGTGAGACCATTATAATTGTAAGATTTTGTTTCAGGAGCCATCCACGACATGTTGGGGGCTGCCTTAAAGCCAAGTTTAACAGGGGAGTTCAGGGTGAACTGGCCAATGGCGCAGGAGAACACGAGAAAACTGATTAAGACGATGATACAGATCCTTTTCATACGTATGATTTTTCTGGATTATTTAGATGTTTTACGCAAAAATATAACATTTGATTGTAGATTTGCTCACCGGATTCCGTGAAATATTATAAAGTTATTCACGTTCTGGGAACAACCAAAAAGACAGATATGAAAAGGCTTCTCATCTCTTTTTTCATGTTGTTGTTAATAGCAACAGCCTGTGACTGGTCAAAACCAAGATTGGATATAGATGTTTCGCATATTCCTCTCGAAGAGGTCAATATTCACCGGTATGATCTGGCTCTTTTCAATATCCCGTTAGATCAGTTGCCTGAAGGACTTGATAAGATCAAACCGGAGTTTCTCTTTTTCCTGGATACAGACCTGACAGATTCAGTAAAGATCTACAACCTGAAAGAGTACCTGACCCATATGCGTACCATTGAATTCTTTCAGGAAGTCGTCAGGAAATACCCTGGCCTGCCTTTGTTAGAAGCAGAGCTTACGGAAGCCTTCCGCCATTTGAAATACTATTATCCTGAAATCCGGATCCCGCGGGTTTATACCTATATCTCAGGAGGGGAATATGATATGCCGGTACAGGTTATCGATAGTGTCTTGCTAATAGCCATCGATTCATACCTGGGAGCTGGATTTAAACCCTATGCAGCAGATCGCGTTCCGGTATACAGGATGCAGCGAATGGGGGCAGAGAATATTCTCCCGGACTGTATCCGGGCCATGCAGGAATCTTTATATCCTGTGCGATATCCAGGCAACACGTTGCTTGACCAGATGGTTGATGCCGGAAAGCGAGTCTACCTCATCGACGCTATGATTCCCGGGTATCCTGACAGGTATAAGATTGGCTACACTGAGAATCAGATAGATTGGGTGACAACCAACGAAGAACAAGTATGGGCGGCGATCATTGAAAACCAGTTTCTTTATTCTTCATATGGTTCTACGATCCGTGCATTTCTTGCTGACGGGCCTTTCACAGCTGATTTCTCTGCAGAGTCGCCTCCCCGTCTGGGTGAGTACCTGGGATGGCAGATCGTCGCGGCCTATATGGAACAGAACCCGGATATCACATTGGAGGAATTGATCAATGAACCGGATGCCCAAAAAATTCTGGCCGGATCAAAATACAAACCAAAAAAGTGATATCATAAGTATATACTTCATTCATGAAAGCCCGGAGATCTGATCCGGGCTTTTTTGTTTATAAAAAATTGTTTGAAAGATATAACCTTTTGCCACTTAACCCGATTAATAGAATATTAAAACAGATAGTATGCTGGTAAAAACATTCGGCTGTGCCTTGTTTGGCGTCTATGCCATTACGATTACAGTGGAGGTGAGTATTGACATAGGGATCAATTTTTCGATGGTTGGACTCCCCGACAATGCTGTTAAGGAGAGCCAACAGCGGATCGATTCCGCGATGCGCAGTGTAGGATTGAAGATCCCCGGGAAGAAGATCGTGATCAATATGGCTCCAGCCGATATTCGGAAGGAAGGATCTTCTTATGACCTGACGATAGCAGTAGGGATCCTTGCTGCGAATGAGCATCTTAAACCTGATCAGGTGGGGGAATTTATCATTATGGGGGAACTCTCTCTGGATGGCACCATCCGCCCGATTAAAGGTGCACTGCCTATTGCGATCGAGGCACAGAAGAGAAAACTCAAAGGTGTGATCCTTCCCCGGCAGAATGCGTCAGAGGCAGCTGTCGTCGACGGTCTGGAGGTATATGGTGTAGAACATCTAAGTGAAGTGTTGGGATTCCTGAATGGAGAGATTTCACTTCAACCAATGGTCGTTGATTGCCAGAAAGAGTTTTTAAACAAGGCTGAAGCATATGAGCATGATTTTTCGGAGGTAAAAGGGCAGGAAAACATCAAGCGGGCACTTGAGATTGCTGCTGCAGGAGGACATAATGTGATCTTGATCGGACCTCCCGGAGCAGGGAAAACAATGCTGGCTAAACGGTTGCCTACTATCCTGCCTCCATTCAACCTGCAGGAGGCGCTGGAGACAACAAAGATCCACTCTGTCGCCGGTAAAATGAGAATGCATCACCCGCTGGTCTCTGTAA
This sequence comes from Bacteroidota bacterium, assembly GCA_014382125.1. Lineage (GTDB taxonomy): Bacteria > Bacteroidota > Bacteroidia > Bacteroidales > FEN-979 > QYOJ01. Next base: position 9,415 of record JACNKI010000177.1, read on the forward strand.
GGCCATTCCGTTCGCCACACCATACAATCTCCGATGTAGCTCTCGTTGGTGGAGGAGGGATTCCTCAACCAGGAGAGATCTCCCTGGCTCACAATGGTGTGTTATTCCTGGATGAGTTGCCTGAGTTTAAGCGGACTGTGTTGGAGGTGTTAAGGCAACCGATGGAAGACAGGGTAGTAACCATATCACGGGCCCGGCTCAGTGTAGAGTTCCCTGCGAGTTTTATGCTCATCGCAGCGATGAATCCCTGTCCTTGTGGATACTACAACCATCCACAGATCGAATGCAAATGTGGCTCGGGAATTGTGCAGAAATATTTAAACCGGATTTCCGGCCCCCTCTTCGACCGGATCGATATACATGTGGAAGTGATCCCGGTTCCTTTCAAAGAGTTGAGCGAATCAAGGCAATCAGAAACAAGTTCCTCTATCCGGGAGCGTGTTATTTACGCCAGGCAGGTTCAACAAAAGCGATACGAAGGGATTCACAAGATCTATTGTAATGCACAAATGACAGCTAAAATTCAGCGGAAATATTGTTCTCTCGATGAGAATTGCAACCAGATCCTGAAAAACGCCATGGAAAAACTGGGGCTATCGGCACGTGCGTTTGACCGGATCATCAAAGTATCACGTACCATCGCCGACCTGGAACAAGCAAAAAATATTCTGTCTGCACACCTTGCCGAAGCGATCAACTACCGTTCACTTGACCGTGATAATTGGGGGGAATAACAGTTGGTGAGTTGGTGAGCTAGCTCACCAGTTCACCAATTAACGTATAGATCTGCGATTACGAAACAGGCAAACAAAACACTGGCGATGCCATTCAGGGTAGCGAAAGCGAGGTTGACTCTGGAGAAGTCGGAAGGTTTGACGATCAGATGCTGGTATGTGATAAGGACCGTGAAAATAACCAGGCCGATCCAGTAAACCAAATTAAATGGTCCGATGATGCCGGCAGCAATGAGCATAGATAATGCGATCAAATGGAAAAAGGCAGAGAGGATCAGGGAGTTTCGGGCACCCATGGTTACCGGGATCGATTTCAGGTTCTCATCCCGGTCGAACTCTATATCCTGTAGTGCATAGATGATATCGAATCCTGCTACCCAGAACAACACACAGAAGGAAAATAGTAAAGGCAGCAACGCGAACTCTCCGGTAACAGCCAGGTAAGCCCCGATAGGAGCCAGAGCTAATCCTAATCCCAGAAAAACATGACTCAGGTATGTAAACCGCTTGGTAAAGCTGTAGCCTAGTACAACCAGCAAAGCAACAGGGGAGAGGATGAGGCAAAGGGGATTAATAAATGCGGTAGCGGTTATGAATAGAACCGAATTCAGGATAACAAACAACAGGGCCGACCTCGGGCTGATGATTGCATTTGGAATCTCCCGGAGTGCGGTACGGGGATTTTTTTGATCAAATTCCCGATCGATATACCTGTTAAAGCCCATAGCAGCGTTCCGGGCAAAAAAAACACACAAAAGAACCAGGAAGAGAATAATGAAATCGATATTTTCTACGTTCTCTCTGATCGCAAGGAAGAATCCGATCATGGCAAATGGGATGGAGAAGATCGTGTGGCTTATCTTTACCAGAGAGAAATAGTTCTTAATAGTTGACATTTGATAAATTTGCAACAAAATTAACGCAATTCACTGAATGATCCATAAATTGAAATACCTGTTTCTGTTTCTTGCCCATTTTTTACACGTACGTTCTAAATACCGGATTCATTCACCTTTTGTTTATAATTTCTACAAATATGTTTTAGCCGACAGGACTCAATATCCTGATTATGAAGAGATAGAAAAAGTCAGGAAAGATCTTTTGTCCCGGGCAAGATTCATCAAACGGGTCGATCTGGGAGCCCGGTCCTTAGAGTTTCCCTACTCCCAGCGATTCGTCCGTGTACGCGATATTGCCAGAAAATCTTCTGTATCACCGCCAAAAGGACGATTTCTCTACAAGCTGGTTAAGCACTATAAACCCCGGTCCATCATCGAATTCGGAACTGCCTTTGGCATAAGTACGATGTATATGGCGATGGGATACCGAAACAGCCATATCTATACCATGGAAGGGTGCACAGATACAATAAATATCTCAACGCACAATTTTTCCAGATTGGGTTTAGGAAATATCGAAGAGTTGTGTGGGAATTTTGATGACCTGTTGCCAGGAATCTTTAGCAAGACTGATACGGTTGACCTTGTTTTCTTTGATGGAAATCACAGAAAAGAGGCAACATTGAGGTATTTTGATGAATGCCTGAAACATGTTCAGAACAGTACAATCTTCGTTCTCGATGACATCCACTGGTCTAACGGGATGAAATCAGCCTGGGAGAATATTCGTCAGCATCCGAGCGTGACAATCAGTATCGATCTGTTCATACTCGGAGTTGTCTTTTTCCGAAAAGAACTCAGCAAAGAAGATTTTATCCTTCGCTTCCATTAATTTAGTACTTTTGTTCATGTCTGATGTAAAATAATCTGAATAACTTAACTGATGGAAAAAGAGATCATTCGACTTGAGAAGATTGTAAAAAATTACAAAATAGGGACAGTCATCGTAGAGGCCCTTCGTTCCGTTTCAATCGTGATTGAGAAAAACGAGTTTGTAGCGATCATGGGGCCTTCCGGTTCCGGGAAATCCACACTTATGAATGTAATTGGCTGTTTGGATACAGCTACCAGTGGCAACTATATTTTGAATGGCAATGATGTTTCCCAACTGGATGATAATGACCTTGCAGAGATACGGAACCGGGAAATTGGTTTCGTGTTTCAGACCTTTAACCTGTTACCACGATCCACCGCTCTTGAAAATGTAATGTTGCCATTGATTTACGCGGGAATCAGGAAGGGCATGAGGTTGGAACGTGCTACTACAGTTCTGGGTGAGGTGAAACTCTCTGACCGGGTGACGCACAGGCCCAATGAGCTATCAGGTGGAGAGCGCCAGCGGGTTGCTGTGGCCCGCGCCCTGGTGAATAATCCGGCAATCATTCTGGCGGATGAGCCCACCGGGAATCTCGACTCCAAAACATCCATTGAAATCCTTGGATTACTGGAAGATATTCACAAGAATGGAAATACCGTCCTCGTGGTCACACACGAAGAGGATATTGCAAAACATGCACACCGGATAATCCGGTTAATGGATGGCGAGGTAGCATCCGATATCCGCAATACGGAGATTAAAACCGTTGCCGATTATCAATAAACCATTTAACATTCATGACGAAAGAAGGAAAGTATAAACAGCTTTTCCAGGATTTCGACGAGCTGAACGTGATGATCATTGGCGACGTGATGCTTGACTCCTATTTGTGGGGGAAGGTGGATCGCATCTCCCCTGAAGGTCCCATTCCCATTGTGGCTTTGAAGAAGCGTGAAAACCGGATGGGAGGAGCTGCAAATGTTGCACTCAACGTGAAAGCGCTCGGGTGCAAACCTATCCTCTGTTCTGTGATCGGAAAAGATGACAAAGGAGATCAGTTTCGTGAATTGTTGCAGAAAGAGAAGATTGAAGAAACAGGTATCGTAAGTAGCGACAAGCGGGTCACCACAACCAAATTCCGGATCTTCGGGAACAACTATCAGATGCTGCGCGTGGATGAGGAGGATGATCACGATCTGGAGGAGTCGGATCGTCTGAAATTGCTTGAACGGATTGAAAAAATCATAGCCGGGGAGCAGGTTGATTGCATCATCTTTCAGGATTACAATAAAGGAATTATTACAGAGCAGTTGATTCGAAAAGTAGTGAATCTGGCTGGAACACGAGATATTCCCGTTACTGTTGACCCGAAACGAAGAAATTTCACCTCTTACAAAGGAGTAACGCTTTTCAAACCTAACCTGAAGGAGCTTACAGAAGGATTGAAACTGGAGTCGGGAACCGAAAACCAGGAAGCCATTATCCATGCTGCCCAGTTGTTACTGGAGAAGTTAAATTGCAAGTACATCATGACAACCCTTTCAGAGAAAGGAGTGATGATGAGCCTGATCGATAACCTTGCTGAGAAGAATATATTTGTTCCGGCACATACCCGCTCGGTAGCCGATGTTTCCGGTGCGGGTGATACTGTGATCAGCGTAGCTTCCGCCTGCCTGGCGAAAGCGTGTACGCCTTACGAGATTGCTTATATCTCCAATCTTGCCGGCGGCCTGGTATGTGAAGAAGTAGGTGTGGTTCCGTTGAACAAAGAGAAACTGTTGCAAGAGGTCCTTTCCCTCTTATAGCATTCATGCAATACGATGCAGATGTGATTATCGCTGGTGCCGGTCCTTCAGGCACCATTGCTGCTTTTAAGCTGGCCCGTCAGGGAGTAGATGTGTTGATCCTTGAAAAGGCTGAGTTTCCAAGATATAAAGTATGTGGTGGTGGCCTCACCCACAAGATCCTGCAGGAGATTCAATCTGATATCGATTCCGTTATTGAGAGAGAGATTTTTTCCATACGGTTCTCCTGTAACTTTACGGATTCATTCACACGGACAGCAACGGAACCGTTGATTTATTGTACCATGAGGGACAAGCTTGATCAGCTTCTCCTCAGGAATGCTGTTGAAGCCGGATCCCGGGTAATGTTTGGTGAACACATTTCGGGGATTATCCAGGTACATTCCGGCATAGATATCAAGACCCACAGGGGATCCTGGAAATCCCTCTATCTTATTGGTGCTGATGGAGCCTCATCGGTTGTTGCCAAAGCTACCGGACTGTGGAAGAATATCATGCCGGGCATGGCTTGGGAAGCAGAGATGGAGGCTGCACCGGAGGATATTAAGAGATTGAGTCAGACTGTTTTCCTCGATTGGGGAACAATTCCCGGAGGTTATGGATGGATCTTTCCAAAGAAAAATCATTTCTCTGTAGGTATTGGAGGGCCTGCTTCGTTATCGAAACAGTTGAAGACCTATGGCGAAAAATTTATCCGTTCATCCGGCATCCGGTTTTTGGGGACGCAGACAATGAAAGCCTGGCCTATTCCTGTAAAGACGAAAAAGGGTCCGTTCCATTCAGGCAGAACCCTTATTGCCGGTGATGCCGCGGGATTGACCGATCCGATGACAGGGGAGGGAATCTATTATGCTGTGAAAAGCGGAAGACATGCAGCCAAGGCAATATTCGATCAATTGCAGGGAGATCCGAATGGTCTGATCAGATACACAGATGAGATCAACAGCGATCTGATGCCGGATTTGATGGAGGCCGAACAGATCAAAGCGGTTTTTAATGCAGTTCCACTGTTCATTCACAGGAAAGTAAAAGAAAGGGACCGGGTATGGAGAGCTTTTTGGAAAATTCTCCGAGGTGAACGGAATTATCTGGATGTGAAGAGGGGATTTGGAATGTGGCGATTTTTATGGGGAACAACTTGTTGGGTTGCGAAACGATATCATTTCCTCAGAACAGGACTTCGAAGGTGAAACATGTGTTGATAAAAGGAGCGGAGGAAGCTACGATAAGTGGTTTACTGATAGAGATTTTGATGGCACTCTGAACAGAAAACAACTTTCCAGATGTCATTACGCAGAGGTACCGGATGCCGGAATTCGAGTGTGTCAAACACAGATGCCATTTCCATCGCACCTTCTGGACCCTGTCCCACAATGGTATGACAAAGGTCACAGTCTTTTGAAATCACCTTTCCATCTTCACTGGCATGCAGATCAGAATGACACCGGAAACAGCCATTTGTTTCCATATGTCCGATATGATCAGGGTAAACGGTGTTATTCGCTTTCATATAGGGGAATTCATTCAGGTTGAAGGCATCCTGAATCCCGGTGATCGCCTGCTCGATCTTATCCTGATGTGATGCATAATAATCAGGATAGTCAGTTTGATAGAAGGTGGTAATCACGCTGTCGATATACATCATAGCTGTATCCTGAGTGGGGAACGGTTCCTTTAAAGCGTCCATCGCAATGTATTTGATCTGCGGAATCTCTTTCGAAACTTTGCCTGATATCAGCGCATCGTCGACATATTCGGATGGAGATTTGTACTTGTGCGAAGGACGGTTATGACAGTCGATACAATCCATTGTACGAACCGTCAATACAGCAAGCAGGCTATCGTCGATCGGGTTCTCTTCATCCATATAGACGATTGTGTCACCTGTTTTCAGATTGGTGTATCTGACCCACGGGATCGTTTCACGACTTTCATCACCAGCAATATACTCAACCTGGATATCCGGATTGATGTGCCAGTGACTGCCCTCTTCCAATCCTAGTGCACTGTATAGGGGGCTTATCTTCATCTGAAGGATGACATCCCATTCGGTATTGGTATCATCAGTAAGAAAGTCTTTCTGAACCCGTAGGTTCTGGGCGTAAAATTTTTCAGGCCAATGACATTTTTCACATGTCTCCCTTGCTGGACGCAGATCCTGGATAGGTGTGGCGATGGGGCGGGGATATCTGCCAAACAGCACCGAAAAAACCTGGTACAATCCGGAAACCTTGGATCGGGCATACCAGCCGGCTCCGGCTCCAACATGACATTCAACACAGGCGACATGGGCATGGGAAGAGTGCTCGTAGGTTACGTATTCAGGCTTCATAACAACATGGCATAGTTTTCCGCAAAACTTAACAGATTCCGTGTAGTGAAACGCTTCATAGCTGCCAATACTTGTCAGGAAGAGGAAGACCATTGATGAGAAGATAAAGATGACAAAGGCGTTCCGGTGACGTCTATCATTCAAATCCAGATAAGGTCTTCGACGTTTCTTGTCTCCCTCCATCTGAGCATACTTTTTTAAGTTAAGCGCCATTCCAAGAGGGATCAGAATGAGTCCGAAAACCATTAATCCCGGTAGCGCGATGTAAATAAATAGTCCCAGGTAAGATCCCCCCTGGTCAAAGACAACGGAGATAAGGAACAAAACGAGAATCATTAAAAGACTGACAAAAGCAACCAGGGAACCGATCAGGGACATCCAGTTGTAATACGCTTTAGGAAGCTTCATGGTAAAACAGGTTGGTTTCTTTTAAATTTTGGCAAATGTATAAAAAAGAGACCTAGAGTTTCAGTCTTCTGTTAAAATAGAATCAATACGAATAAGTGGTGCGCTAGTCTACAGTCTTATGGAGAAACGAATTTTCACTCCGGATCTCCAGCCCGTTCTCGCTATTTTCAGATACGCTCATCCCGGGGATCTGTGATTCAGCTGAGGGTGTTGCCTCTGGCAGGTCTACATTTCTTCTTTTATAAGCCGGAACACTTTCGATCTCATACAGGTTATTTTCGATCGGGGTATGGTTCTTCAGTTTTTCACTGAGAGCTTTCAGTTTCTGGATCCTTTCACCCCCCATCTTATTCCATTCAGGCTGCTCGTCGTCAGAACCTGTATCAGGTACTATCGATGGTGGTGTTGGTTGCTTCTCTATATCGGAAGATACTGTTTCCACCTGCTTGTCGATGATATATATCTCTTCCTGCTCTGGTTTTGGGGTGTCCAGATCGAAAACGATCTCACGCTGGATAAAATCACTCTCTTTTGTTTCTATGACCCTCTCAATCTCCTTAACCTCTTCAACCTCTTCGGGCTCAGTGATCTTTGACTGTTCCACTTTCTCTTCTGCCACATCGAGCACGGGCTCATTTTCATCAGCTGCTGCTATGATGACCTCCGGTTCTGTCTCAGTAATCGGTTCCGGTTCCGGCATGACTTCAGGTTCAGGTTTTTCGATCCGGGTTTCCACTATCGGATCAGACTTCTCTTCTGAATAGAGATCCCGGATAACAACATCTTTTTTCCCTGGGCCGCCAGCCCGACGATGTTCGTCATCAAATCCCGTAGCAATAATGGTCACACTGATTTTCTCTTCCAGACTATCATCCAGTCCATTTCCCCAGATGACCTCTGTAGAGGATTTTGTTTTTTCCTGAATGTAATCGGTGATCTCAGTTACCTCGTCCATGGTTATTTCCTCTTTTCCGGAAGAGATATACAACAACAGATTAATGGCTCCTTCGATGTCGTTGTTGTTTAGAAGCGGAGAGCTAATTGCCTCTTCAACAGCTTGTAATGCCCGGTTTTCACCGCTGGCCACTCCCGTACCCATGATTGCAACACCGCTGTCTTTCATCACGGTCTTCACATCTTCGAAATCGACGTTGATATATCCGGTTACCGTTATGATCTCTGCAATTCCTCTGGCTGCAGTGGTTAGTACATTATCCGCCTGGCTGAAGGCTTCCGAAAGACGAAGATTTCCATATAACTCACGCAGTTTATCATTGCTGATGATCAGCAATGCATCTACATGTTCTTTCAGATGTTTAATCCCTTCATCCGCATACAATTTCCGTTTGCGTCCTTCGAAAGCAAAAGGAAGGGTAACGATCCCAACGGTCAATATCCCTAACTCTTTTGAGATCTCTGCGATCACAGGAGCCGCTCCTGTCCCGGTTCCGCCCCCAAGACCGGCTGTGATAAATAGCATTTTCGTCTCTTTCTGCAGGATTTCCCTGATGTTATCTGCATCCTCCAGAGCAGAGTTTCGGCCAATAGAGGGAACTGCACCAGCACCAAGCCCTGATGTCAGATTGGTTCCCAGTTGTATCTTCACCGGGACCGGACTGGATTCCATCGCCTGGGCATCCGTATTGCAAATGATAAAGTCAACGCCTTTAATACCCTGGTTATACATGTGAGTGACAGCATTACTGCCACCACCTCCTACGCCAATAACTTTGATGATATTTGATTGATTTTTCGGAAGGTCGAATTTTAACATATCTGGCATGGGATCTGGTTTTTGGATTGTCTAAAATTAGGTTGTTTGCTAACTGAAACTAGTTCGTATTTTGATTTTTATTAACAAAGTAGTTGTTAATAGACGGCTTTATTCATTTTCCTCTTCGAACCAGTTCTTGATCCGTTCGAGAAAAATTTCGGTAAATTTTTTCCCTTCCCGGGTTCGGTCCTTCTCCTTTTTCTTCTTCGTTTTCTTGACATTCTGACCATCTTCAGCAGCGTCTGTCACCTCTTCCAGTTCCTGCAGCTTTTGCTTCTCTTTCTCGTACCGTTCGCTTCCAACGATCACTAATCCCACACTGGTGGCGAACATTGGACAGGCCATCTCCTCCAATACATTTTTAGCCAGATGTTCGTTCGGGTAACCGATCCGTGTATCCATTCCGGTTACAAATTCTGCCAGTTGAGCAACATGTTTCATCTGAGCTCCTCCACCCGTTAGTACTATCCCACCGATAAGTTTCTTCTCATAACCCGAACTCTTGATCTCATAATAGATATGTTCAATGATCTCCTCCATCCGTGCCTGGATGATGTTGGCCAGGTTGCGAAGGCTGATCTCTTTGGGAGGCCTGCCCCGCAAACCGGGGATTGCTACAATCTCTTCGTCTTTGTTTTCACTGGCAAGGGCAGATCCAAATTTGATCTTGAGTTCTTCAGCATGTTTCTTGATGATTGAACAGCCCTCCTTCACATCTTCGCTGATGATCTCACCTCCAAGCGGAATAACGGCTGTATGGCGAATGATCCCTTCGTGGAAAATGGCGATATCCGAAGTGCCTCCTCCAACATCCACCAGGACTACACCAGCTTCTTTCTCCTCATCACTTAATACCGCTTCTGCCGAAGCGATTGGCTCCAGAATCAGTTCTACAACCTCAAGTTCCGCTCGCCGTACACATTTGTAGATGTTTTTGGCTGCGGCTGTCTGCCCTATGATGATGTGGAAATTAGCATCCAGGGAGCTTCCTATCATCCCTTTGGGTTGCCTGATGCCATGTTCCCCATCTACACTGAACTCCTGCGGGACCACTTCCAGGATCTCTTCTCCGGGACTCATATTCAGGTTGAACATACTGTTACAGAGGCTGTCGATATCCTCCTGGCTGATCTCCGTTTCGGTTTCGTCCCGGATCATGCTCCCCCGGTGCTGGAGGCTTTTGATATGTTGCCCCGCGATGCCGACATTCACGAACTGGATCTCTATTCCCGATTTCCGGGAGGCTTCGGCAACAGCCTCTTTAATCGACTGAACTGTATTCTCAATGTTGGAAACGACACCCCGTTTCACACCGATCGACGGCACTTTTCCATATCCGATGATCTCTATCTTATCGAATTCATTCTTTTGACCAACGATAACAGCGATTTTGGTGGTTCCGATATCAAGACCGACAATAATTCCTGAGTTTTTCATAGTCAACTATATTTTTGAACAAACAACTTGATTCTTGTATTTGATATTGATGACATTGTATCTATTCCAGCCAATTTTATTGAGTCCTCTTTTGTAGAAGATAAAAAGACGCTGAAATTTGTCCTCCAGATCCTCAACATTCCCGAGTAACACAATGTGATCCCCAACCTTCGGAATGAGCTCGTATTCACCATTTTTATTGACATAGATCTGGTCGACCTGAGCTTTGAAGAAGGGTTTCCGGTTGATAAATAGGGCCAGTTTATAAAGATCAGACAGAAGTCGGGATGAGTTAGCAGAGGCAGCCGGGTGCTGTTCTGATCCGGCAGAGGAGCCAACGAAACAAGCATCAGGAATATGTCCGGATGCAATGAGTACCCTGGCAGGGTGATCAGGATTGATTGGGAGAATCACTCCCTGGTCCCCAATATAATAACCCTTGTTGGTTTCAGTCATGATGCGCAGAGTGGGCTGGCGTTGGAAAACATGCACGTGGACATCGCCGGGATAGGTTTCAAATACATTTGCCTGCAATACATACGGCTGCTTGGTTATGGCTCGTTCAATTTTTTCCGTATTGATCCTCCACATGGGTAACCCTTGTATCACTCCCGATTGTTGCCGGATCAGGGAGTCAATATCGGATTCAGGGATAAGTATCTCTGAATGGCCATAGTGCATAATGATTTCAACTTTTTTGCAGATGGTTGCATTCTGTTCATAATCAACAAATCCCAGCATCAGCCCCATGCCTGTCAGGAGCAGCCCCAACAGGATCGAGTCAAAAATTCGCCGTATTTTCTTTTTCAATCTCATGTGGAAAAAGCATCCGTGATAGGTTCAACCAATTTAGCAATATCGCCCGCGCCCAGCGTTAGTAAAACTTCAGGCCGTTGTTGTTCCAGAATCCCTATCAGCTCCTTATTGCTACAAAGTTGCTTGTGATTACTATCGATCTTTGCTAATAGCATCTCAGACGACACGCCGGGTATAGGTTGCTCACGTGCGGGATAGATTTCAAGCAGGATCATGTTGTCCAGATTGGATAATACAGCGGCAAAGTCATCCTCCAGATCTCTGGTTCGACTATAAAGATGTGGCTGGAATACCCCTGTGATCTGTCGTCCCGGATACAACTCTCTGACTGCCTGGATACATGCATTCAACTCCTCCGGGTGATGGGCATAATCGTCGATATAGATAAAATCCTTTCTCCGGATCCGAATATCAAAGCGACGTTCAACACCCTGGAAACTACTTGCGGCCGACTTCAGTTCCGCAGCTTCAATACCTGTCAGGTATCCGACAGCCAGCGCTGCAATAGCATTCTCCAGGTTGAACATGCCGGGCATGCCTAAAACAAAACCAGGAATCGTTTCTGTAGGGGTAACGAAATCGAAATAGATCAATCCCTCTCGAATAAAGATATTCTTAGCAAAGAAGTTGGACTCCGTGTTGAGAGCATAGGTAAACCGGTTGTAGACAACATGGTCGTCAGGTTCGATAGCGATACCTTTTTTCATGATCAGCGAACCATTCTTCCGAATTTTTCCAGTGAATTTCGTGAAGGTTTTGATCAACTGGTCGTGATCGTCATATATATCCAGGTGATCCGGATCAACTGACGTAATGATGGCGATGTCGGGGGAAAGCTGAAGGAAGGAACGGTCGTATTCATCAGCTTCGACAACAGCGTAGATTGGCGATTTGCGATCCGTGATTCGTGATTCGTGATCCGTGACTGAAGACTGTGGACTGAGAACTGAGAACTCTACAAAATTGGTTCCGTAATTCTTGGAGATACCTCCCAGGAATGCCATGAGTTCCTTCCCGGCGGTACGTAGAATATGGGCAATGAAGGTAGAGATCGTGGTCTTACCATGTGATCCGGCAACTGCAATGGTAGTGAATTGGGAAGTGATCTCTCCCAACACTTCTGACCGCTTTTTGATAGGGATTCCCTGCTGCATTAACTCTTGATATCCTGCATGCTCTTTCGGTACCGCTGGTGTCCAGACAACCAGGTCAACTTCTTTAGGGATCAGATCCGTCTCTTCCTCAAAATGGATCTCAATTCCTTCCCGGATAAGCTGGTCGGTAAGAGGGGTGGAGGTTTTATCATACCCTGTTACATTGACCCCATTCCGTTTAAAATACCTGGCCAGGGCGCTCATCCCGATGCCGCCGATACCCAGAAAATATACCGATTTGATTTGGTTAAGATCCATTGGGTTCGGGTTTCGTGTGAACTAGCTTAAACACCTCTTCTACAATCCTATCGGCGGCATCGTTGATTGCCATTTTCTTTATATTTTGGCTAAGCTGCTGTAGTTTTTTCCTATCATTGATCAATCCGGATATCAGTGCCGGCAATTGTGTTGGAGCCTCATTATCAGATATCATGATCGCTGCCTCTTTGTCGACAAGTGCAAGGGCATTCTTTGTCTGATGGTCTTCTGCCACATTGGGTGAAGGGATCAGGATTGTTGGCTTCCCTGCAACACACAGTTCTGAAATGGCAATCGCGCCGGCTCGTGTAATCACCAGATCAGCACAGGAATAGGCAAGGTCCATCCGGTCGATGAAAGGAACGATACTGGATGCTCGATGCTGGATGCTCGATACTGGATGCTGGATGCTGGATGCTGGATGACTGGATGACTGGATGCTTTTTCCTTGAATTTTGAATTTTGAATCTTGAACCTGATTCATTATTTCTTCAAAATAATGTTTTCCTGTCTGCCAGAGTAATTGAATCCCATCCGGCAGGCCTTGTTCCAGCAATGCCAGCATGCTTTCATTGATGGCCCGGGCGCCACCGCTACCGCCCATGGTCAGAACAGTTTGTTTATCAGGATCAAGCTCGAAATGGCGATAGGCTTCAGGTATGTGATCCGGCAATGCGATCAGGTCTTTACGAACAGGATTACCGGTTAACACAATCTTCTCTTTCGGGAAATAGTCAGACATACCGTCATAGGTTACACATATTGTCTGGACTTGTTTTCCAAGCAAGCGGTTAGTGATCCCGGGGTAGGAGTTTTGTTCCTGGATCAGCGCAGGCTTTCCCATTGAAGTAGCTGCCCGCAAAGTGGGACCGCTGGCATACCCGCCAACACCAACCACTACATCGGGATTAAATTTTTTAATGATCGAACGGGCTTTAAAGAGACTTCCAATCAGTTTGAATGGGAAGGTCAGGTTTTTCCAGGTCGCCCTGCGGATCAACCCGGCGACAGTTAATCCTTCAATGGGAAAACCGGCTGCCGGAACTTTCACCATCTCCATCTTCCCTTTGGCGCCAATGAAGAGGATATCTGCTTCCGGCTCATTTTTTCTGATTGCCTGAGCGATAGCAATAGCCGGGAAGACATGTCCTCCGGTACCTCCTCCGCTGATGATGAACCTGCTCATTATTACGCTGTCACTGGTTGGTTTTCTTGTAAAATATCTATCTCTGTTCCGTTCTTTGTTTCAATTTCAATCCGCCTGCTTACACTCAGGATGATACCGATCGAGATGCAGGTGAACCAGATGGATGTTCCACCCATACTGATCAACGGCAAGGTCTGGCCGGTTACCGGAAAGAGATTTACCGCAACAGCCATGTTGATCAAAGCCTGGAATACCAGGCTGAACCCGATCCCGACACTCAGCAGAGCCCCGAAATTGCCGGGGCATTTATTCGCTATTCTGATCACCCGGAAAAAGAGGATCAAATAGAGCAGCATCACGACTCCACCTCCTACAATACCATACTCTTCTATGATGATCGCAAAAATGAAATCGGAATAGGGGTGAGGCAGGAAATTCCGCTGGGTACTTTTTCCGGGAGATTTACCCAATAATCCTCCGGAAACAATAGCGATCTTAGCCTGATCAACCTGATAGGTAGCATCACTGTTTGCTTTCTCTTTATTAAAAAACGTTTCGATCCTGTTTTTCCAGGTTGTACTTCTTGGCATAAGATTAGGCGCTATCATGGCAATGGTCAGGATCAATATGATTACGATAAAACCTGCTCCGATCAATGCCATGATATACTTCAGGTTCACTCTGCCGATGAACATTAAAACAATACTGGTGGCAAAAAGAATAGCGGCTGTTGAGAAGTTCGCCGGAAGGATCAGTGCACAGATGATACCGACCGGAAGAATGGCAGGCAGGAATCCTCGTTTGAACTCTTTTATCTGCTCCTGATTTTTACTCAGCACACGGGCAACATACATGATCAGAAAGAGTTTGGCTACATCAGAACTCTGGAAGGTGATGTTGATGATGGGCACCGTCAGCCAGCGGTTGGCTTCGTTGAGGTTGGTGCCGGAGATCAGGGTAACCAGCAGCAGTGGAACCGTCAGGATCAACCCGATCTGGGAGAGCCTCGAGTAGTAGGTATATTTGACCAGATGCATCAGGTACATCAGAGTGAACCCTAATCCCAGAATGATGAATTGTTTCATCAGGTAATATTCGGTGTTGCCGCCCTGCTTTTTATATGCAAGCAGACCGGTAGAACTGTATACAGCCAGAAGAGAAAAAAAGGAGAGGATGATCACGATGATCCAGATCACTTTATCTCCTTTGATATTTTTGAAATAGCTAAACATGTTTCTTAAAGTTTTGCTACAGATTTCCGAAAAGCCTCTCCTCGTTCTTCGAAATTTTCAAACATGTCGAAACTGGCACAACCAGGTGATAACAATACAGCATCACCTTTCTTTCCCAGGTGGTACCCGATATCCACAGCCTCTTTCATATCCGTTACCTGGATGATGGGAATGTCGGTCTTGTTGAATGTTTTCAGGATTTTCTGATTACTCTTACCCAGGCAGATTATCGCTTTCACTCTGCTGACAATCAATTCTTTGACCTCAGAATAGTCTGTTCCTTTTACACCTCCACCAGTGATCCAGATCACAGGACTGTTCATGTTCTCCAGCGCATACCAGGTTGAATTGATGGTACAGGCTCTTGAATCATTAATGAACTCAATTCCATGGATGTTAGCAACCAACTCCATCTTATGATTGCCTGTATGTGAATCCAGGAGGGACTCTTTTATCAGCTCTTTCCGGAGTTCATCGATCCTGTTTGTTACAGACGCTGCAAGCGAGGAGTAAGTTCTGGGGCGTCCTTGTAAAGCTAATGATTCTAAGGTCATAGTTATCTGAGTTTGAGTGTTACAATGGATAAAACAGCCAGCATAATGCCGATGATAAAAAATCTGATTACGATCTTGGATTCATGATATCCAAGCATCTGGAAATGATGATGAAGAGGTGACATTTTGAAGACACGCCGACCTGTACCAAATTTTCGCCTGGTGTATTTAAACCAGCTGACCTGCAAGACAACCGACAGGTTCTCAGCGAGGAAGATTCCGCAAAAGATGGGGATCATGATCTCTTTCCGGATCATGATAGCGAATACGGCGATGATTCCCCCCAGAGCCAGACTCCCTGTGTCTCCCATAAAGACCTGGGCCGGATAGGAGTTGTACCAGAGGAAGCCGATGCAGGCACCCACGAAGGCGCTGATATAGATAGCCAGCTCGCCCGTTTTCGGGATATACATGATGTTCAGGTAATCGGCAATGATGTAGTTGCCTGACACATATGCCAGCACGGCTAGCGTGATCCCAATGATAGCAGAGGTCCCGGTCGCCAGGCCGTCAAGTCCGTCGGTGAGGTTAGCTCCGTTGGAAACAGCGATGATGATAAAGATCACCAGGGGGATGAAGATTAACCAGGTCCACTTTTTCGCTCCTTCACCCATCCAGGAGATGAGAGAGGAGTAGTCAAACTCATTATTCTTGACAAACGGGATAGTGGTTTTGGTTGATTTGACTGGTGTTTTGTTGAATATTAGTTTCTTTTCACCGGTGTTTTCCGTGCCAGGGACTTCATTTGATTGAGAAACAACCTCTCTGTCTATCCGTTCCCGGATGACGATGTTGTCGCTGTAGTACATAATAAATCCGACGATCAATCCCAGGACAATCTGACCCATTACCTTGAATTTTCCCGCCAATCCTCTCTTTTCTTTTCGGAATACTTTGATGTAATCGTCCAGAAATCCAATAAATCCAAGCCATACCGTTGCGATCAGGATAAGAATGATATAGATATTGTCGAGTTTGGCAAAGAGAAGTGTCGGGATGAGAATCGCTGCCAGGATGATCAGGCCTCCCATGGTTGGTGTTCCCTTTTTGTTTTTCTGTCCTTCCAGCCCCAGGTCACGGACCTCTTCACCAACCTGTTTTCTACGGAGGAATCCGATCAATCGTTTTCCAATGATCATCGTAATAAACAGGGACGTGATCAACGCCGCGCCTGCCCGGAATGAGATGTACTGGAAAACTCCGGCGCCAGGGAAGTTAAAGGCTGTGTCCAGATATTCAAACAGATTATACAGCATATCTTACTCTTTGTTGATTACTGTGTTTATTCCAAATACTTCGCGCACCACGGTCTGGTCGTCAAATGGATGTTTCACCCCTTTGATCTCCTGGTATGTTTCATGCCCTTTTCCTGCTATCAGGATATAGTCGCCAGGCTGAGCCAGGGAACAAGCAGTTTTGATCGCTTCTCTCCGGTTGCTGATCACCAGCAAATTTTTCATGAACTCTGCAGGAACACCTTTTTTCATCTCCTCCAGAATCGCTTCCGGCTCCTCATCCCGCGGATTGTCAGAGGTAAGGATGACCCGTGAGCTAAGCTGGGTGGCAATCTTTGCCATGACAGGGCGCTTCAACGGATCCCGATTTCCTCCGGCTCCGGCAATCGTGATCAACTGACCGACGCCCTGGCGGATATCATTGATTGTTTCAAGCACGTTTTGCAATGCATCCGGCGTGTGAGCATAATCTATCACAGCGATAACCTTTTCCGGAGAGATCACATAGGTAAATCGTCCGTCAACAGGATACATCTGGCTCAATCCTGTCAGTATTTCTGTTCTCTCTAACCCAAGCAACACGGCGGTGGCATAGGTTGTGAGAAGATTATACGCGTTGAACCGGCCGATCAGGCGAAACCATACCTCCTGACCTTCAATAGTCATATGCAAGCCCTGAACCGTATTCTCCAGAATTTTACACCGGAAGTTTGCCATAGAACTCAGACTGTATGTATAGGCGGAAGCAGGACAGTTCTGTAGAATTACCTTCGCGTGTTTATCGTCTTTGTTGACCAGCGCAAATGCTTCCGGGCTAAGCTGGTCGAAAAAGGTTTTTTTGACATTGATATACCTGGCAAAGGATTTATGGTAATCAAGGTGATCATGGGTCAGGTTTGTGAAGATCCCTCCTGCAAAGGTCAGCCCGGCAATCCTTTGTTGATCAATGGCATGCGAACTGACTTCCATGAAACAATACCGACAGCCGGCTTCCACCATTTGTCTGAGCAGTTGGTGAAGTTGAATGGTATCAGGTGTGGTATGAGTGGCTTCAATCGTCTTCTGATGAACCTTGTTCCTGATCGTAGAGATCATACCGGTCTTGATCCCGAGCTCTTCAAAGAGTTGATAAAGCAGGGAAACAGTGGTTGTCTTTCCGTTGGTTCCGGTGATACCAATGAGTTGCAATGCCTGTGAAGGGTGATCGAAGAAATTGGAGGCGATAATTCCCAGGGCATGAGCAGAATTTTCAACCTCGATATAGGTGATATTATTTTGTAGCTTTTTTGGGAGTGTTTCACATAAGATTGCATGAGCTCCTGATGAGATGGCCTGAGGGATGTATTGATGCCCGTCGGTTTGTGTTCCTCTGATGGCAGCGAACAGGGTTCCCTGTTCCACCTTTCTGGAATCAAAGTGCAACAAAGAGATCTCCTTCTCATCACTTCCATGCATCCGAAGAACCTTCACACCTGTCAATATTTTTCTTAACGGCTTCATGCTTCCGGTTTGAACTGCTTCTTTTTGAGTTTGCGATTGGATTGCAGGTCGATCACAACTCGATTTCCTTTCGTAACAGGACTTCCCGGTTGGATGGATTGGCTGATTACTGATCCTTTTCCATGAGCAGTGACATGCAGTCCGTTTTGCTCCAGCAGGTAAACAGCATCTTTCAATCCCATCCCTGTCACATCAGGCATGATTCCCCTTGGAACCGATTCAGGGAGGAGAGAGATGGTTTCACTGATTATTTGGGGCCTTGACCAGGGGACGTTGGGATTGGCCGGTCTGGCATTCATGCCCAGCGCCAGGTATATCTCTTCCAGATCCTTGGTTTTTCCTGCTTTGGCATAAGGAATATGCGGAGCAATGGGATCTTTACTTGCATAGTACCTGATTCCGGGATGACGTGCGTAAAGATGATCGGCAATCTCTTTGAACACGGGAGCCGCAACATAGGCTCCATAATAGTGCTGCTTTGTGGGATTGTTGATCACTACGATGATAGAGTACTGCGGATGATCTGCCGGGAAATATCCTGCAAAGGAGCCCTTGTACTGAACGTTATTGCCCTCTTTTCCATATCCCTGGTTGTTTTTTGCTATCTGTGCAGTACCTGTTTTCCCGGCGATCTTGTACAACGGACTTTTGATGATAGTTGCGGTGCCTCTCTCCACCACTCCCTGCAACATCTTTCTGGTTTTGGACAGGGTTGCCTGAGAGCATATTGAAGGATTGATCACCTCTGTCCCGAACGATTGGATCACCTGTCCGTTTCGTCTGATCTCTTTTACCAGCAGGGGCCTTACCATGGTGCCGTTATTGGCTACAGCATTGTATAAAGTCAAGAGCTGAAGAGGTGTCATGGCAACTTCATATCCGACAGACATCCAGGGAAGTGAGAGTTTTGACCAGTACTTGCTTTTTGTGGTTTTGATGTTTGGTTTTCCCTCTCCACTGATCTGTACCTTCAATGGATTCTGGATTCCCAGTTTGTATAATCCGTCGATGAATTTTTGTGGTTCCTCCCTATATCCGTTATAAATGATCTGAGAGGTCCCGACATTGCTGGAATTCTCAAATACCTCCTGAGCGGTGATGGTTCCATACCCTCCCCGGTGAGAATCCGACAACGTCCGCCCGCTATATTTGATCTTGCCTTTCCCTGTTTGAATTGGCGTATTGAGATCAATCCTGCCATCTTCCAGGGCTACCAGAAATGAAGCCAGCTTGAATGTTGATCCCGGTTCTGAGCTCTCCCCAATAGCATAATTGTATTGTTCCTCATAATGATTGCCTTTTATTCGTTTCAGGTTTGCAATCGCTTTAATGTGACCTGTTTGCACCTCCATAACCACTACGCAGCCGTGATCGGCACTGTCGGTGATCAGTTCTTTTTTCAACGCTGTCTCTGCAACATCCTGGATATTGATGTCAATTGTGGTAATGATGTCATCACCATTTTGCGGTTCCAGTTCATTTTCCAGGTCGACAGGCACCCAGGCTCCATTCCCCACTTTCCGCATCAGCCGTTTTCCGGTGATGCCCTGGAGGCTGTGACTGAAATAACCTTCAAGGCCTACGAACACTTTGCTGGCGTCATCTTTGCTTTCGTAGCCAATTGTTCGCATTGCCAGTTCCTGGTAAGGAAGTTCCCGCTGATAATGCGGAATGACGATCAGACCTCCTTTGTATTTTCCCCGGCGGAAAATGGGGAATGTGCGGAGCTTTCTCAATTCGGGATAGGTAATCTTGCGCTTGATTAGGGAATATCGCGCTTCATTGCGTCTGGCTTCCCAGAGTTCATCGCGGTATTGAGATGCCGACCGGTCAAGGAAGAGCTTCGAGAGACAGTAGGCCAGAGAGTCCACATTGCGACGGAAGATCACTTCTGTAAGAGAATCCGTACAGGCATCGAACCGGATATCGAAGATAGGGATAGATGTTGCAAGGAGAGTGCCATCATCAGAGCAGATATTACCCCGAATAGCTTCTACGTCGACCCAGCTCAGCTCCTGTTTCTTCGCTTTTGCCATCAGCTCCGTGCTTTCAAACGACTGAATGAGGATTGCTCTCCCAATGATAGCCAGCGCAAAAAGCAGAATGCCAAGGTAAACCAGGTAAACACGAAGCAATATGGATTTCTTGGCATCTTTCATGGAATCACTCTTCTTCTTTGGGTATCTTATCAAGTTTTGAAAAGAATATCTTGTATGGCGGCACACTGGTCTCCTTCAAACCGAGCTTCTGCGCTTGTTTAAACAATTCAGTTTGTTTGCTCAGATACATCAGTGTCGATTTGGTGGTGATGTATTGGTACCGGAGTTCTTTGAGCTCCTTTTTCGTAGCTTCAATCTCTTTGAAAGTCTTTTCCGCGGAATACGTGTTTGCGATATAGATGATTGCGATGACAGCCAGGAAAGCCAGGTAAGGGAGGTTTGTTACCACACTTTCCCGGGTAAGGAACTCTCCATCCAGAAGGTTCTGAATGGGTTTGGATCTCTTTTTTTTTCGTTTCTTTTCTGTCATCCTAATTTTTTTTTGCGATGCGTAACCGGGCACTTCTTGCCCGTGGATTCTCCTCAATCTCTCTCTCGCCGGGAGTGATCGGCTTCCTGTTAATCACTTCCAGGGGTACGATTGCATTGCCGTAAAAATCTTTTGTCACTTCTCCCGTCCAGTTCCCGGCACGGAAGAAATGCTTGACGAGTTTGTCTTCCAGCGAGTGATAGGAGATTACCACCAATCTTCCTCCAGGCTTCAGAACTTCGACACACTGAACCAAAAACTCCTTCAAAGCTTCGAGTTCCTGGTTCACCTCAATCCTCAGCGCCTGGAAGATCTGTGCCAGGAATTTGTTCTCTTTCCCTCGTCCTGAGATTGGTTTCAGAAGGGATACCAGCTCTCCGGTTGTCTCTAGTGGTTGCTCTTTTCTATTGGTTACAATAAGTCCGGCAGCCCGACGGAAATTTCTTACCTCGCCATACAGTTTGAAAACTCCCCTTAATTTCCCTTCTCCATATTCGTTAACCACCTGTTTAGCTGTTATCTTTTGCCGTTTATCCATCCGCATATCAAGGATGCCGTCATTCCGGGTGGAGAATCCTCTGTCTCCATCATCGATCTGATGAGATGAGATCCCCAGATCGGCCAGGATTCCATCCACCGGTAGTGCATTATAAAGCCTCAGGAAGTTTTTAAGATGCCTGAAGTTGCTGTGAATCATCGTGAGGTGTGGATCATCAACCTGGTTTTCTATCGCCTCCGCATCCTGATCGAAGGCAAAGAGTTTTCCCTGTTTCAGTCTTTTCAGGATTTCACGGGAGTGACCACCACCGCCGAAGGTGGCATCGACATAGATGCCGTCAGGGCGGATAGCTAATGCTTCCATGCTTTCAACGAGCATGACACTCCTATGGTACATCGTCAGGTTCTTCGGTTCTTTCAGGTTTCCCCATGACCTCTTCTGCCAGCAAGGCAAAGTCTTCCGGCTCATCAGTCATGAGTTGTTCATACTTATCTTTCGACCACACCTCAATGCGGTTGGAAAATGCAAACAGGATTACCTCTTTCTCAATACCGGCATAGTTCATCAGGGTTTTTGGCAGCAACAACCGGGAACTTGCATCAAGGGTCAACTCGGTAGCTCCTCTGTAGAAGTAGCGGGCAAAATTCCGGTTCTTCCTGTTGTAGAGGTTCAGCTGATTGATCTCTTCGCTGATGACGGTCCATTCATTCATTGGATAGAGGCAGAGGCAGTTCTCAAATCCGCGATTGATCACAAACATATCCTTCGCCTCAGGAGAGATCTGTTTCTTCAGGTTAGAAGGCAGAATCACCCGTCCTTTCTGGTCTAGCTTGCATTCGTATTCACCGATGAGGTTTGTTTCCGACACGCTTGTTGCGGATTTAAGCGTGTAAATATAGTATAAAATCCCCCACAATCTCCCACAATCTCCCACCAAATTAATAAATTGTTAATAACTTTCTCGGGAATATCCACAAGATGATCACCCCAAAATCCCCTGACGGGGATTTTTTCAATGCCGAATTACGATTTGCGATTTACGAATTAAGTCCCCTTCAGGGGATATAGGGGTAAACGGGAATAGGGATTCTAATGGCGAACAACCAGTTTCTGGGGAGAGAATGTGACGTTGTTGGATAGGTCGAGTAGCGTGATGATATAGATGCCATTCGGAAGATAGCCGAATGAGATGGGAGCGGAATCCTGTATGGTGGTTGAAAAGAGAGATTGCCCGAAAAGGTTCAGTACCTCAACCTGGAGGGGGTTAATATAGGTGTCAGGGGGCAGTTTGATGAATAGGATCTCGCTTGCCGGATTCGGGAAGATCTTGAAGGATTCACCAGGTTTTGTTAGGAAATAAGGCACTTCGAGTAAGACTTCCGGATAACTCTTGTTGCTGAAATAGTTCAGTCCGCCGGAGAAATTTCCAATAATAAGGTCCATCTTCAGAGAATCAGACAGGAAGCTGATGGAAGGAGCTGTTCGCCAGCCGCAACGAAGAGGAAATGGATCAGATGTGATCAGGTTGAATAAATTCCCGGAAGGGATATATGGAACTTCCGGATCCGCTGGAATCGTATCAAAATACCAGATTTTCCCATCTTCACTACCAACCAGTAGTTGGTCGGTACCCAAATGATCCTTGAAAAAGCAGGGAATGGAGTAACCGGAATAGGATAACTGATAGTTGGTGACATTGACTTTACCAAGACTATCAGTAACATATGAGAACACTGGGATTGCCGTTATTCCTGTATTCTCATAATAGGTTAGGTTACCATTTCGCTCACCGATAATCAGATCCAGCAATCCATCATGGTTAAAATCATATAGTTGAGGTGTGCTGTTCTCTCCGACATCAATTCCCTGATAGTGCCACTGAGGAGAGAGAAATCCGGGAGGGTGAGAACCTGTTCCATCATTTTCCAGCAATGCAAGCGTGCCGTCCTCCTGTCCGATAATCAAATCCGGGTATTCATCTCCCGTAATATCTCCAAAAGCCGGAAACAAGCCTGTCAGCTTCAATGATGACAATCCTGCCAGGTCATCTGTTTTGCAGGAGAAAACGGGTGACGAAAGGTTTCCGGTATTTTCAAAATAGGCAATCCGGCCGGTAAATACAGAGTGAAGAGTGGCTTCCATGTAGTAGGAAGAGTCATATTTGCCCCAGCATCCGATCAGCAGATCTTTCAATCCATCACCGTTCAGGTCATAGAGGAGCGGATAGCTGTTAGAGCCTACATCGATCATCAGATCCTGGAAAAATCGCTTTGTCTGGAATTCAAATTGAGGCTGTTCATGGTTCCCTATGTTTTTATAGTGCCAGACAGAGTTGTAATTGTCTGCAATATCGAGGGTTGGATTGAATGGAGAGACAATGAGGTCCTTTAACCCATCTTGATCTGTGTCGACCCGGGAGGCAACAGGAAAATCAAAGAGATGAACAGGTTGAGTATTAGGTGGAAAGAGTGTATCCATGGTGGTCATGAACGCACTGTCAATGGTCCCATTATTATAAAGAGCAATCAGGTTTGGGAAATCAATATCTGCCAGGATCAGGTCTTTGAGTCCGTTGTTTGTTAAATCGATAGCGAGAAGGGTGGAGCCGGTATGTTTTGGTGAACTGGTGAATTGGCGAACTGGTGAGTTGGTGATTGTGGACTGTGGACTAAAGACTGTGGACTGGTAAGCAAGTGAACTTGGGCAATCAGCGTTGAGGGTAATCTTATTTGATCCTTCGTTCTCTTTGAACTTTCCCCAGCAATTGGTCTCCAGGCGATAATCCAGACTATCGCAAGTCCCGTATTTCTCCATAGAGAGGTTTTTATGATACTCGAGGAATGATCCGAGCCCAAAAAAGGTCAGCAGATCTAGGTCTCCATCCCCGTCGATATCTGATAATGCAGGATACTCGACTGGCGTGACAAGGATTCCGATATATCCCGAATAGAACCATGACGTCAGCATGTTTGTGATCAGTTCGAATTTCAATATCGAATCTGAAACATTCAGGAATACCCTGATTCCTCCAAGTCCATATGTGAACAGATCCATTTTTCCATCACAGTTATAATCAGCTGTCATCACCCAGTCGTGGAGATCAGGAAATCTACTGATGAAAGAGGTGTCTAATTGATAGTCAACCGAGCCGGCATATCCGATGTAGATGAGTGGCAGCAGTCTATTGCCATGACGATCAAAAACCAGCAGATCATTCACGCCATCAAGATCCATGTCTACGGCACAAAACTGACAGGAATTCATCCCTCCGGCCCAAGCCAATGGCGTAAATGGGTTGACTATTGTTTGAGCAGATGCCTGTTGCCAGATACCTGATAAGGCGATAAATGACGCTAAAGTAATCTGAATCCAGCTGTTGATATTCAATTTCCTCATTTTTTATCCAGTCATCCAGTTTCACAAAGTTATTCAAACTTTCCCTACCTTTGATCCAAACTCTCCGATAATGGCCAGAATACTTGTAATCGATGATGAAAAAAGCATCCGGAACACCCTTCGTGAGATCCTGGAGTATGAGAAGTTCATGATAGAGGATGCTGCAGACGGGAAGGAGGGGATTAAAAAAGCCAGAGAGCAGTTCTTTGATGTCATCCTTTGCGATATCAAGATGCCAAAAATGGATGGTCTGGAGGTGTTGGATCAGTTACTGATCATCAGCGATGCACCTGTGATTATGATCTCCGGCCATGGAACAATCGAGACCGCTGTGGAAGCAATTAAAAAAGGGGCGTATGATTACATTGCCAAACCGCTGGATCTCAACCGCTTGCTTGTGACAATCCGCAACGCCCTTGATAAAGCCAACCTGATGGATGAAACCAGGCGATTGCGCAGCAAGGTGGAACAACGATACAAGATGGTTGGTGAATCAGATGCGATGATTGCAGTGAAGGAGATGATCGGAAAGATTGCACCTACGGATGCCCGGGTACTGATTTCAGGCGCTAACGGTACCGGAAAAGAGCTGGTTGCCCGTCATATTCATGAGTTGAGCACCCGGTGTGATGGACCTTTTGTGGAAGTAAATTGTGCGGCGATCCCATCTGAACTGATAGAAAGCCAGCTTTTTGGTCATGAAAAAGGTTCTTTTACCTCAGCGGTGAAACAACACAAAGGCGCGTTTGAAAGTGCAGATGGTGGTACGCTTTTTTTAGATGAGATTGGCGATATGAGTTTAGCTGCTCAGGCCAAAGTACTGAGAGCCTTGCAGGAGAACAAGATTACACGCGTAGGAGGAGAAAAGGAGATACCGGTGGATGTCCGGGTAGTGGCCGCCACCAATAAAAATCTTAAAGAGGAGATCAACCGGAAAACGTTCAGAGAAGATCTCTACCATCGCCTAAGCGTGATCATCATTCAAGTACCATCGTTGAAAAACCGTCTGGATGATATCCCTTTGCTTGTTGATAACTTTATCAATGAATTCTGCGAAGCACAGGGGAAACAGGCAATGACAATCACTCCGGAAGCTATCGGAGAGCTACAAAAGTTCAATTGGACAGGAAACATCCGTGAACTCCGCAATGTGGTTGAACGGCTCGTAATCCTTTGTGGCGATCCGATTCAGGGTGAGGATATCGGGCGGTATGCGGCACCGTTGTTTTAAGACCTCAGTCCGCAGTCCACAGTCTACAGTCTTCAGTGTTTCTTTTGAAGTGTGATTTCCTAACATTAGATTTCCAAGCTCAATGGGAAAAGAAGATGATAATTTTTTTGTTGTGAATTGCTTAACAATTAGAAAAAAAGAGTAATTTTGCATTTCTAGAGCCTTTGCTTTATGAATTATACAAATTCATCATTTAATTATGGAAGACATTCAAATTGAACCGATTGAAAAATATGGCCTTAGCAAAGAAGCCCGGCCAAAAGTTCTCTTTTCAAAAATTGGCATTGTTGGTTGCGGAACAGTCGGACAGGATCTGGCCATCACTGCTTCCAAGCACGGACTTGAAGTTATTTTTCTGGAAATCAATGAGGAAATGATCAAGAGATCCCTTTGTGAAATTGGGAAAGAGCTGGATCGGCAAATAAACCACTGGGGACTTACCCCAAGTGATAAGAGAGCTATCCTGTCGCGTATAACCGGCACGTTATCTTATGAAGATTTTCATGACCGCGAATTGGTAATCGATGCTGTTCGCTCCAAACAACGGGAATCGAGTTTAACTACGAGAAAGCAAATTTTCAGGAACATCGAGCAGCATGTGAGCAACGAGTGTATCATCGCAACAAATTCTTCTACCCTGGTAATCACGGAGATGTCGTCGGAACTGAAATACAAGGAGAGATGTGTTAGTTTGCATATTTCGACAACTGCCCCGGGTGCCAGCGTGGCAGAAGTAGCAAGAGGGTTATATACTTCCCAAGAAGCGTATGATAAAATAATGAAATTTGCCCAGCTGTTGGATAAAGTATCTATTCCGGTGATCGAATCCCCTGGTCTTATCAGTGTCAGGCTTTTTGTTGTATTGCTCAACGAATCCTGTGCGGTGTTGATGGAAGGAGTGAGTTCCTTGGAAAATATTGATTTAACAGCTCGTGCCAGCTTTAGTATGCCTCTGGGCCCATTTGCTCTTGCCGATAAAATTGGTCTTGATAAGATACTCCGCTGGATGGAAAACCTCTATGGAGAATTTGGGAATACCAGGTATATCGCTTCACCTATTTTAAAGAAACTGGTAAGAGCTAACAAGCTGGGAAGAAGCACATTGTCAGGTTTTTATAACTACGACAGTGAAGGGAAGAAGATTGTTGAAGAAAAATTACAATAACGTGTTTATCCAATAAATTATTCCAATGAATATTCTTGTTCTGAATTGTGGTAGCTCCTCAATAAAATACCAGCTTTTCAATTTTGAAAAACAGGTCATTCTTGCCAGAGGAATTGTAGAAAAGATCGGGTTGAAAGGTTCTTTTATGATGTACGAAAAGACGAAAGGTGAGAAAATCCGGTTCGAGGGTGAGGTGATTGATCACCAGGTGGGAATTGAATATATTCTGGGTGTTCTGATCAGCAAGGAGCACGGGTGCATCTCTTCATTGTCGGATATCCAGGCTGTAGGACACAGGGTTGCTCACGGGGGCGAACAGTTCAAGGAAAGTACCTTGATTGACGAAGAAGCCCTTAATTA
>JACNKI010000195.1 GCA_014382125.1 Bacteroidota bacterium
TTAGATGACCGATTTAGTGCTAATTCTATCGCCTTTAGGCGATAGTTGTTTAATTTCAAGAGTCTGATTTTCTTGGAGTGTAATCTGTTTTGTCAAATCACCGTATCCTTCTTTTTCTAACCGAATTGTGTGATCACCAATTATAAGGCTCTCAATGACTATAGGGCTCTTCCCTCTATTTTCTCCGTCAATAAATACATCTACCTCCATGGGTTCAGTCATTACAGTAAGACTCCCTGTTTCCGGGATCATGTTAACTGTAACTGGGTGCTTCTGCCCAACCTCCACTGTAACGGTCTCACTGAAATCGGTGTAATTTGCAGCTTTCCCTTCGATAAGGTGTACTCCTTTCACAAGAGGACAATAATAGTCACCTCTTCCAACTTGCTGCTGATCGATCCATATTTCAACATCTTCAGGTGCTGTAATTTCTACGATCCCAGAAGTAGATTGAAGTTTTATATTCAACTCTGTCCGTTCTCCATTTTGTATAATGAAATTCTGTGTTACTGTTTCGTAGTACTTTTTTAACACAGTAATTATATGGCTTCCCGATGGGATCTGATCAAATGTAGCTGGAGTTGTCTGCTCTTCGAGTTCATCGTCAATATAAATACTGGCTCCTTGTTCAGGAGTGGTTGAGATAGAAAGTGACCCAAAGTTCGGTTCAAGTGTTATCTCCTCAGTAATGGTCTTCCCAGCCACAATGATAAAGGTCCCCGAGTAGGTTTGATAGAGGGTTCTCATAAGTTCAAATGAATACTGCCCGGGTATCAAGGGTTTTTGAAACGGTGTAGCTGTTCCTGTCGCGTCGCCGTTTATTTTTACCTGAGCTCCTGAAGGCTGGCTTTTAATGACAATGAAACCCAAAGATGCTCCTGCTTTTATAGGTGCCTGGAACTTGTTCACTAGCTCTATCACATAAACACAAGACGGTTCAATCACCTCCTTAATTATATAGTCTGTAGTCATGAATCCTTCTTTCATAAACTTCAACCGCCTCTCCCTGGGCGAAACATACAACCAGATCTCCCCATCCTTAAATTCAGGATCCCCAACGAAACCAGAGTTGCACTCAAAGTTCAAACCATTCAAGCTTGTTCGGACCTTAATAATGGCTGCTGGCTGGTTGTTGACATCTTTTTTGGGATAGCGTATTGCTGAAATGTCATTGGGATCATTGGAGAATGAGCGGACCTCGAACTCTTGGGCATAAAGAACACAAGAGAGTAACACCAAAGTCAATATAGAAAGACAGGGTTTCATCTAAATGTTGTGTATGAATAATTTCTCTATTTATCTACTTCGTTTTATTCACAAAAAGATGTTTATAAATTGACTCGCACACCTGCATTTATTATTATTAAATTCCCAGGATTGATATTATTACCACTGTATAATAAATATGGATAGCTGCCGAGTTCAAGCCTTATCAATGGAGATATTTTAATACTAATACCTACTCTTGCCGTCATACCCCAACCCCCAGTCCAAATACTATATGCTTTTGTTATTTTAAGATATGGCGGGCTATAGACTAACTGATTTTCTACACTTACTAAACCACCAAAACCAAGTCCAATAAACCAGCCGATTCGCCGTACATCAACTTGAAAGATATAAAAATCAAAAGACAAGAATAATGGGATCATGAGTAAATCTTCAGATCTATTGCTCCAAAACCTAAAAAAACCCGGTGTTAAGTTAAATGAAACCTTGTAATTCCGTGTGAAAAGTTTTATATCAATTAGCTGTGCCCATCCACCTGGTTTTTTCCCATAGTTCGGATGCAAATCCTCTATTTCTGGAAAAATATATCCTGATACAATTGAAATTGCCATTCGCCCTTTGTTCCGGTACTTTATTTGTTTACCCAATTGATAATGTTGCTTCTCCTTTAAGTTTCTAACATAATATTTTCTATAAACATCGTTATGCCTCCTTTTGCTCAGTTTTATGCTATGGCTCCCATAAGATACAGGTATCCTTATTGGTGTTCTGCCTCGCTTGACGCCATCAATAGTAACTTTCGCCCTGGATGGTTTTGATCTTATTTGGAATTGGTATCTTCTGGTTTTAAGTAGTTGATATTTAAATGTTTGATTCTTTTGAGTTACTGTTATATTTTTTGAAAACCTATCGTACTTTTCTTTATTTATTTCTATAGTGTGATTCCCAAATGATAGTTTTTGTTTATGCGGAGTTTCTCCAACAGTATTTCCATTAATTTTCAGGGTGCCTTTAGATGGTCTTGAGACTATTTTCACTTTTGATGTACTAGCTAAATTCTCTTTACATTCGGTTGATTTATTTTCCTCTATTTTTATCGTCTTGGTTATTTCTCCAAAAGAAGGCTTTGAGATTTTGAGAATGTGACTGCCAACAATAATGTCTCTAATAATTAATGGTGCTTTCCCCTTATACTCATTATCTAAGTATATAGATGCCTCTGGTGGATCCGACATGATGGATAACACTCCGACTTTTGGATCCAGTTTCGGTTTTAGCTTGTAAGGTTTCCCAACCTCCACAGATATTGTTTCACTGTAGTCATAGTGTTTTTCTTTCCTAACCTCCAAAATATGTACACCGCCCAAGATCCGTCCAGAATATGTAGTTGTTCCAACTTTTTCTTTATCAATGAAGATTTCTGAACCCTCAAGTGCCTCAACTTCAATAGTCCCAAATGTTGGTTGGAGGTCACACTTTATTGATTTAGTTTTCCCGGGTTCAATGGACACAGTAAATTTCTGGGACTCATAGAAATCTTTTCTAATGCTCAAAGAATAATTGCCTTTTGCTAGACTATCAATAACAGCAGGAGTAGAAATATTGAGAACTTTCTCATCAAGAACAATTGTTGCTCCATCTTCAGGCTCTGACGTTATTTTTAGAGTTCCAAAATTTGGAGAAAATTTAATTGTCAGTCTGGTCGTCTCATTTGGATCAACATTAAAACTCCCTGAATAATCCTTAAACAACTCTTTTCTTAATGAAAATGAATATTTTCCCGGTGAATACGGCTTTTGAAAAGGTGTTTTAACCCCTGTTTTTTTTCCATCAATCAATACTTCAGCTCCAGATGGTTCACTTTGGATTAGAATATATCCATATGATTTGTTGTCAGGTGGTATAACTGGAGGGGGTTGTGTGATGACTACTTTTTCTTCTACTACATCTCCAGTTTTAATAAGTTCAAGGATATATACAGATGATGATTCGATTACTTGCTTGATAATATAGTCTATGGTCACGAATCCTTCTTTCATGAATTTCAATCGCTTCTCTCGAGGTGACACATACAACCATATCTCTCCCTCTTGTATCAAAGGATCACCAACTAAACCCATATTGCTTTCAAATTTTATTTCATCAAGATTTGTTCGGACTTTTATGATAGCAGCAGGCTGGTTGCTAACATCCTTACGAGGATATCGAATGGCAGAAATATCTAACGCATCACTCCTAAAAGATCGCACCTCAAACTCCTGGGAGAAAAGAAAGGAAAAGGCGGTAAATGAAAGCAGTAATGTCAGAAAGATTCTATCCATTAGGTTGATTTGATTTTAGCTTGTCAAATAATCAATTATCCAGGATACATCGAACAGAGAACAACCTCTTATCTTGAGATTTGTATCGACGGACATCATCGTTACCATAGTTTAAATATCTGTACCATATATCAAAACTTCCTTGCTTTATTGAAGAGCAGAAGTAAGCGCCAAAACCGATGTCCAAAAAGGTCCCCTTGTTTGATCGTTCGCCACCTGGAAGGGCTGAAAATCCACTTGAATTTGTTGCTCCTGTATTCGGTGGCTTCCATTGAGAGGGTTCTGCTTCTTTCAGTTTCCCTCCAGATATATCTTTTCCCCCAAGAAACTCAATTAGAATCGTCCATTCTTCATCACTGGGCAAATGCCAACCTTTAGGGCAAGCTTTCATTGCATCCTCTTGCGAGTATAACCTACCATAAATTCTACAGTTCGAGATCTTATTATCATAACAAAAACTATTAGGTGTATAATAAAATAGGTTCTCAGCCATCCATGTCTGATTACCGATTATCACATATTCATATTTTTCTCCATCACGTACATCGGTGAATTTTCTGTCCTCTGGAATTATTGACGATAATAAAAAATTAAATTCGTTTTTTGTACCATCAATGTTAATAGTTTGATTAAGTTCTTTGTAGTCTTGTTTAGTAAACTTCAACGAATGCTCCCCAAAGGATAAAGTTTCAATAACCGGCGTTAATCCTTTCCCGGTACTATCTATCCAGATTATGGCTCCGGAAGGGATCGAATTTATTGTCACCTCCACTCCGGTCGGTAATTTCTCATTTATTTCAAGTGTTTGATTCTCCTGCAACAAAATCTGCTTAGTAACTTCTCCAAATCCTTTCATTGAAAATCGTAGTGTATGATCTCCAATGATAATATTTTCAATAAAAAGTGGTGATGTTCCTTTTAACAAACCGTCAAGATAGACATTAGCTTCGGGCGGATTAGTATTGATAGCAAGAATTCCTGTTTTTGGTTCCATTTGCCACTGAAGAGTAATGGGTGTATTGATATCTATAGTTATCGGCTCTGTAATGGTATCGTATTTATCAAGTCTTGCCTCAACTATATGCAATCCTTTCAATAACCGGCTCGAATATGTTCCCGTTCCC
Source organism: Bacteroidota bacterium (assembly GCA_014382125.1). Classification (GTDB taxonomy): domain Bacteria; phylum Bacteroidota; class Bacteroidia; order Bacteroidales; family FEN-979; genus QYOJ01. The sequence continues at coordinate 4,676 of JACNKI010000195.1, forward strand.
ACATTTACTTGATCTATCCAGATCTCAGCTGGAGGAGTTGTTGAGATAGAAAAACTCCCAAAAGTAGGAGTCATAGATAAAGTTAATTTGGTTTCTTGATCTGTGGTAATCGAAAACTCCCTTGCCAATGTTTCGAACATTTCTTTCTTTAACGTCAGCGTATGACTCCCCGTTGAAAGCATCTCAAAGGAGGCTGGTGTGGTTTCCCCAGTTGATTTCCTGTCAATCCATATCTCCGCCTCCGATTCGGGTTGAGAAGTAACTGTCAAACTTCCGAAATTTGCTGTAAGGGGGATCTCGATGGTAGTTGTATTCCCTGCTGTTATCTCAAAGTCATCCTGATGTGGAAGATAGAACTCTTTATTCAAACCAAATTGATGATTTCCTAACGATAAAGGTTTGGAGAAAGGAGTCTTCATTCCGGTAGGTTCACCATTCAGGGTCACCTCAGCTCCTGGAGGATCACTCTTAATAAGCACAAATCCCATGCTGAGAGGTACTTCTTGTCCAGTCTTGTATTTATTCGTGAGCACAATTGTATAAACTGTGGCTTTTTCGATGGGTATAGGAAACAGGAAATCCTCAGTTATAAATCCTTCCTTCATAAATTTAATCCTCTTCTCCCTTGGCGAAAGATAGAGCCATATCTCTCCAGTCTTATACTCGGGATCACCTGTTAGTCCCTGGTTACATTCAAAGGATAATCCGGATAGATCTGTTCGGACCTTCAAAATAGCACAAGCCTGACCATTTACATCTTTTCGTGAGGATCTAATGGCTGAGTAATCAGAAGGATCCTTTTTAAAATTTCTTATCTCAAATTCATCAGCAAACACTGCTGGTGCAGATACCAGTAGCAAAAGGACCAAAATCAAGGTCTTCCGGTGCATTCTCATAACAATAAGGTAATCCCCCTTCAAAACTATAATTCTTTTTTAACTTATCCTAATTTGCAGAATATATTATATTTGCTATCAGACTACATCAGCACATGAGGAACCGAGGTCAAAGAATTATTACGGGTATTTTCATGATTATTTGCATTTCAGGCTTTTCACAAACACGTGAAGAGATCCAATCATCCGATGCATGGCTCTGGGGAAAGGGCTTTGGAAAAACCTATCAACTGGCACAAAAAAATGCACTGGACGACATGATCACAAAGATCTCTGTGATTGTTGAAAGTAGCTTTGAGGGGATCGTAACAGAAACAAATGACAAGCTGGATGATTACGTCCAGACTGTTGTCAAAACATACTCAACTGCTTCACTAAAGAACGTACATTACAAAGTCATCAAGGAAAAAAAGGATGGAACAGAGGTATTATGTTATATCTCTAAAGAAGATCTTCAGAAGCGGTTTGACGACAGGAAGAAGCTTGTTATTGCCTACACTAAAAACGGGGTAGACGCTGAGAAGAGACTGAATATCTCTGATGCCCTGCGGAATTACTACTGGGCTCTGGTTCTTCTAGGAAGCCATCCAGATTATGCCAGTATTCAGTATGCATTTAAAGACCTTGGTGAAGTAGCACTGAAGCCAGCGCTCCAGAATAAGCTTAACTCTCTATTTGCTGACTTGGATATTAGAATAGACAAGATAGTGATGGAGAAGAGTCCAAAACGCAAGCTTGTCACACTTGATATTACTTACAACGGAGAACCCGTCGAGTCTTTTGATTATATATATTTTACAGGAGATTCCTATTCGCATATAATGAGTGCATCAGATGGAGTTGGTGTGGCTGAGTTTTATGGTGCCGCAGCTGATTCGTATGAGACCCTTAAGATCCATGCAGAATATCAATACCAGAATAAAGCGGTCTGGGAGCCTGAACTGGTGCCCCTGATGGAAAACATCAACATACCCGTATTCGATAAGTCAACGTTCTCGATTTCATTACCCATTAAAAAAATAAAACCGATCACTTCTGAGCCTCCTCCGCTGACAATCCAGGTTGACAATCAAACGATAAAGTCTTTAAGCGGTTCCTCCACTATTAATTTAGCTGACTACAGAGAAATCCTTGATAAGATCTTAAAAGCCGTCTCCACAAGACAACCAGAATCAGTTAGATCTCTTTTTACGCCTGAAGGATATAATGTCTACCATACTTTAATCCATAACGGAAGAGTACGAGTATTGGAAATCAAAGACAATCTTAAACTGATCCGGGTAGGGGATGAAGTGATGGTTAGGTCCATTCCTATGCTCTTTGCATATACCAATAACCAGCGGAAGTTCATTGAAGATGTGGTCTTTCTTTTTAACCAGGGCAAAAAGATCACTGATATCACCTTCTCGTTAAGTGATATTGCAATTCGGGACATTGTGAGTATGCCAAAAGGATTCGGAACCAGGGAAGACAGATACCAGCTGATTCGGTTTATGGAAGACTACAAGACAGCCTACTGCCTTAAACAGCTGGACTATATCGAATCAATTTTTGCAGAGAATGCACTGATCATCGTTGGAAGGGTGCTAAAGCAAGGTAAACCAATCGATAACATGTACCTGTCCCTAGGGGAAGAGAAGGTAGAATTTAACCGATACACTAAAAAACAGTACATCGAGAATTTACGACGCCTTTTCCAGAGAAACGAATTTGTGAACATCCAGTTTGAGGACAATAAGGTAAGGAAAGTTAACACTGACGATAAAATCTATGGCATTCAAATCGCCCAGCACTACTATTCCTCTTATTATGCTGATAAGGGATACCTATTCCTCATGATCGACATGAACGACACCTTACATCCAAAAATCTACGTCCGCACCTGGCAACCTAAAAAGAACGCAGATGGAAGTATCTATGGGCTAGAGGATTTTCATATGTAGCCATTCTAATAACCTCAATAGATCTCAATATAAGGATTGTCTCTCTAGACTTGAAAGCCTTACATTTCAACTTTGAGTCCCCTCCTAAAAGGGGTTTTTAAATAAAGTGATAAACGATTGAAAATTT
>JACNKI010000102.1 GCA_014382125.1 Bacteroidota bacterium
AGGTCCCAAATATTTCGATTGCTGCTTCTATCGTTGAAACAGCCGACATCATGGTAGTAATCGGAACCTCATTGCAGGTATATCCCGCTGCAGGATTGCTCCAATACGCTCCAAATAACATTCCTAAATACCTGATAGACCCGAATGCCGAACCAGACAGATACATGATGAATTTAACAGTGATCAGGGAGAAGGCGACAGTAGGGGTTGTGGAGTTGAAAAAACAATTAAAATCCTGATTTCATGAAAATCATTTCCTTCATCATCATCAAATTCTGAAATCCAACGCTGTTACAGCAGTTTATTTTCCCGCAATGCTACCTCGAGTTCCCTATAACTAATTGGTTTCGCCAGGATGGTTTTATTTTTATCGAGAAGAAACATGGTTGGGGTGGCGTAGATGTTGTACAGGTCGGCGGATTCGCTGTCGAAGCCTTTCAGCTCTGAAGCGTTGATCCATTCCAGCTGTTCTCCGTTCACTACTGACATCCAATAGGTGCGGCTGGTGTCGATTGAGACTGCCAGTATCTCCATCAGCTTCGGATTCTGTGCATCGTATATCGCTTTGACCTTGGGAAGCAGATTGATACAGTGCGGACAATCACTTGCCCAGAAGATCAGCAAGGTGTATGGGGAGGGTATCTCCGTTAACCTGATGGAATTTCCACTTTTATCCGGGATTGCAAAGTCGGGAGCCGGCTGGCCGATCGCAATTTTCTTGAACGTATCCAGTTTCTTCTGCAATTCCGATTTTCTGTCCTGATCTTCACATGCAAAAGGATCCTGGAAATTTTCTGCAATATAGGTGATTACATCTTCAAAGTGGTATTTATCAAATCCACTAACGAGATAGTCGAGTATGAATTTGAAAACCTCCGGATTCTCACTGGCGGCAGAGAGGATGATCGTGGTAGCTTTGATAAACTCAGCTTCCAGCTGCTTCTGATTTAACCGGGAGTTCCCGTAAAGGCCGAGGTATGAAATCGACTTGTTGGCCCAGGCATTACTCCTTAAGAGGGCTGTATCATTGAAATTTACGTTGTCGAAATAGTGCTGTTTCAAATAGGCCAGTCGATTTTCAGGCGATATCGATGCCGACAGATATGGAGCCTGGTATAGCTCAATAATTTGAATCGCATAGGACTTTGAGAATAGCTTCTGCAGTGAATCCAGCATGACAGCTTGTGATTGCTGGACTTCTTCATATTCAGTTACAGCTTGAAAATAAAAAGGATCCCGTGTCGGATAATAATCGACAATAGGTTGGATCAGTTCCAGCTTCATCTGGTTAGTGCGGTCGAAAATCATGAAGTCGTAATAGATCGAATTTTCTACAGACTCCAGGATTTGCAGGCTGTCGCCCGCGTGATCGGCATGAGTATGGATGTCGATATTCTCTTTGTTAAAGATTAGATCGATGAACTTCTCCTTTCCCCAGTTAAGCCGGTACATACCGGTTGCCAATGTCCCAGGCATTGAGAATGAAAATGCGCCTGACGAACCTGTTTGTGTAGAGTCTATCAGTGTGTTTTTCTCTCCATAAAAATTGAGGAGATAAATGGTCGTCTTATTCAATCCATCTACCTGTCCGCTCAGGTTATACGTTGTTTGGGCCATCCCGAAGAATGGCCCAAACAATATGAGGAATAGCAACAAGTTCTTCATAATTGAAGGGTTCGAATTACAGATTATTTGGCAGGCCCAAGTACCTCTTCAAGCTTAAGTTGAAGGTCTTCGCCCCGTAAATTGCGTGCTATGATGATTCCTTCAGGATCGAGTAACACGTTGGCAGGAATCGAATTGACGCCATAAAGCTTGGATGCAGCATTGCTCCAGTATTGCAGATCTGAAACATGATTCCAGGTCAGATCATCTTTATCAATCGCTTCAATCCACTTATCTCTGTTCCTGTCGAGAGAAACACCCAGGATGTCAAATCCTTTTTTGTGATATTTCTTCCATGCTTCAACTACATTTGGATTCTCTGCCCGGCAGGGGCCACACCAGGATGCCCAGAAGTCGACCAGCAGGTATTTCCCTTTCAGAGAAGATAATGTCAGTGGATCTCCGGCCGTATCATTCTGTGTAAAATCGGGTGCAGGTTGGCCGATCTGTACAGATTTCAGGATTTCTACCCTATCCATCAATTTATCGTAATAGGATGAACCGCTCATGTTGGTGTCAAGTACCACAGATATCTCCTCCAGTTCAGGCAGTTCAAACTGGTAGGCATTTCGCAGGATCAGGTAAGGGGAGACAACACTGGTGTTATGCTCTTTCGCAAACTGAACGATCAGCTCTGTTTTTTGCGCTTCCACTACTTCATACAAGGAATCCGCCCGGGCGATACCGGCTTCATCATCAGCTTCTTTTGCCTTCCTGTACTCTTTATAGATAGCACTCATTTCATTATTGATGGGTTCACTAAGACCAATATATTCTTTATATACATCCTGGACAGCCGACCCTTTTATGTTAGTTGTCAGTGCGCTATCGACAGTAATCGTCACTTCTATATCTGAGTTTTCGATGAAAAAAGGCATTCTGATTTTCTTTTCACTTATGGTGATATAGTACATTTCGGGGCTTTCAATGGTTCCGGTAAAGGTAAATTTCCCGGCAACCAGTTCAGCAGAATCCACATTGATCCATTTTCCGGCATCCCGCTTTTTCATAAAGACCATCACGGAATCTACTCCGTCGACAGTACCCGTGATCATGTACTGGTTTGTGTGGGTACAAGCTGTAACGATCAGAAAAGCGATCAGTAAAATAACTGCGTTTCTCATGTTGTATTTCTCCTTAGTTTATTGATTGTTAATTTAATTGTCCGGCAAATTTCGGAAATTTTGCGGTTTTATTACATTTACACTAAATTTTTCACCATGAGAGCCCGACTTTATCTGATCAGCGCCATGCTGTGGCTTGGATTGTGTATCTCACTTTCCTCCCATTCTCAAACCAATCCTAAATATGACCTTTCTCAAACGCCTGTACTTTATACGGTCGGATATGCTCATCTCGACACCGAATGGAGATGGGACTATGAAACTACCATTAATACGTTCCTGAAATCTACTCTGGATGATAATTTCGACCGGCTGATCACCTATCCCGATTATGTGTTCAATTTCACCGGTGCCAGGAGGTACCAGATGATGAAGGAGTACTATCCGGTAAGATACAGGGAGTTGAAGAAATGGATCCATCGGAACCGATGGTTTGTATCCGGTTCTTCTGTCGATGAATGCGATCCCAATGTCCCCTCTCCTGAATCCATCATCCGGCAGGTTCTTTATGGTAACAACTATTTCAGGTCGGAATTTGGGAAGGAGAGCGTGGATTTCATGCTTCCCGACTGTTTCGGCTTTCAAGCACATTTCCCCAGTGTGCTCAATCATTGCGGACTGAAAGGTTTCTCCACGCAGAAACTGGGCTGGGGGTCGGCAGTTGGAATCCCTTTCAATATCGGAAATTGGGTAGGACCTGATGGAGAGGGAATTGTGTCGGCTTTAAATGCGACCACGTATACGGGCCGGATCCAATCCAGGCTTGATACATCAACATACTGGTCGGCGCGCGTGCTGGAGAATGGCAAAAAGTATGGCGTTTATGCTGACTTCCGCTACTATGGCGTAGGAGATGTTGGTGGAGCTCCGCGTGAAGAAGATGTTCAGAATGCAGTGGAGAGCCTATATGAAACCGACAGCAAGATCCAGGTCTACCTCTGCTCCAGTGATCAACTGTTCCGCGACCTGACACCGGAGCAGGTAACGAGCCTGCCGGTCTATTCGGGGGATCTGTTGCTTACCGAACACTCCGCCGGATCGATCACATCGCAAGCTTACATGAAGCGTTGGAATCGGAAAAACGAACTGCTGGCACAGGCAGCTGAACCGCTGGCGGTGATGGCCGACTACCTGGGCGCTATCCCTTACCCGAGAGAGCGGTTGAACCAGGCCTGGTGGCTGGTGCTGGGTTGCCAGATGCACGACATCCTTCCCGGCACATCCATCCCTTCGGCGTATGAGTATGCCTGGAATGAAGAGGTGCTGGCGATGAATATCTTCGCGTCGGTACTGAAAAGCTCTGCCGGTGCTGTGATCCGGGCGATGGACACCCGCAGCATGGGAGTCCCGGTTGCCGTTTACAACCCCGTTTCGATCGAACGCGAAGATGTGGTTGATGTCCATCTCAGCTATCCCGATGGCACGCCCGATTATGTAAAAGTCATTGGTCCTGATAGTATTGAAGTTCCATCCCAGGTGGTCTCATCTTCAAAAACCACACTCCACCTTCTCTTCCTTGCAAAGGTTCCTTCGCTGGGTCTTGCCATCTTTGATATTCAGCCTGCTAAAAAGCCATCAGTGCTCACAACAAGTCTGCGTGCCGGTCGCCTGACGCTGGAGAACGATTCTTACCGGATCCTGATCAACACCAGTGGCGACATTTACAGTATCGTGGATAAGCGACTCGACAAAGAGTTACTCTCCGGAGATCTGCAACTGGCGTTTCTGAAGGAGCACCCCTCCCATTGGCCGGCATGGAACATGGATTGGGATGAACGCCAGCAACCTCCAGCTGGCTTTGTGGAAGGCCCCGCAAAAACCACTCTCATTGAGAATGGCCCTGTGAGGGCAACATATAAACTGCAACGTCAGAGCCGGAATTCCATGTTCACACAGTGGATCCAGCTGGCAGCGGGAGAGGCAGGCAAGCGGATCATGATTCACAACGAGGTGACGTGGCAATCCAGAGGAGTCAGCCTGAAAGCGACGTTTCCGCTCACATCAGCGAACGACTACGCGACCTATAACCTGGGGCTTGGCACCATCGAACGGTCAATCAATCATGCCAAGAAATATGAAGTCCCTTCCCGAGAATGGTTCGACCTCACCGACCGTTCGGGGAAATTTGGCATTACAATCCTGGAAGATTGCAAGTTCGGGTCTGATATGCCCAACGACTCTACCCTCCGCCTCACTCTTCTCTATACTCCAACGACCAATGCATTTCACGACCAGGCTACACAGGATTGGGGGATCCATGAATTCTCATACGGTATTTATGGGCATGCCGGTGATTGGCGTACCGGGTTATCAGAGTGGCAGGGAAAAGCGGTCAATCAACCATTCATTGCTTTTGAGGCCTCCTCCCATCCTGGATTTCTAGGGAAGTCGATCTCTCTCGCTTCTGTTGATACCTCTCAGGTTGATATCCGGGCTCTGAAAAAACAGGAGAGCGGCAACGAATGGATTTTCCGTGTACAGGAACTTTTCGGAGAATCTGTTTCGGATGTGACATTGACATTGCCGGGCCTGATCCTATCGGGAAGCGAAGTGGACGGACAAGAGAGAAAGATAGCAGAGATCTCACCGGAAAAAGGGATACTCCGGTTCAATCTCTCTCCATATGAATTGAAAAGCTTTCGAGTAAAAGTCAAATCATTCTACGATTCATTGACTCCAGCCGTCTGTAATCCAATGGTAATTATTTACAATGAGGGTGTGGTTTCTGCCGATACCAACAGAAAAGAAGGAGGTTTTGGCGCGGAACAGCTTACTTTTCCGGCTGAAAACTTTCCCGGGGAACTCCTCGTGGATGGAATTCTATTTGAACTGGGTAGCTATGATGGCAAACAAAAAAATTCAATGGCTTGCAACGGACAGAAGATCCTGATACCCAAAACAGGTCGGTATAACAAACTCTATATCCTGGCTGCTGCTGAACGTGACACCTCCGGGATCTTCAGAACGGGACGCAGCAAGAAAGATTTCGCAGTACAGGCATTCAACGGAAATATCGGGCAGTTCGATAACCGGGTTTGGGACCGTTTTGGTCAGGTTACGGGGATGGAAACCGGGTTTATCAAACGCGATGAAGTAGCCTGGTTTACGATGCATCTTCATAACGACACAGCAAATCTTCCATATAGGTTCGGTTACATCTTCAAATACGCACTGGATGTAGATTCATCCATGGGTTCAATCCAGCTTCCTGAAGATCCTTCGGTCAAGGTTTTTGCGATGACGTTAGCCGATAACCCTTACGATGATATCACACTTTTACAACCGGTATACGACGATTTCACCGGACGAAAACCGATGGTTCTTGCTGAAGATCACTATGTAACAGATGATCTCGAGCCAATTTCCTCAACGGATGTTATTCACCGGAGAACCGTTCAGGAACTTCCCATCAATGTGACAACCATGGATTATGCCGATATCCACCTGCCCAACGGAGTAACTACATTCTATTTAAGCAGTGAGAAAGATTCTGGTACAGAGTCATGGATACCAGTACCGGTTTCGATGGTCTGCAATGGAATGTATGATCTCATGCCAGGTGATCTGGTTCGCGATACCTGGACTTCTGAAGGTGAAGGCCGTCTGGTCATGGACCTGCAGAAAGAGATCGATATTGACAGCTTGCATATCTTCACTGCATCGGATGTTGCCCGGGGCCGTCAATGGTTCTCTGTCTGGGGCCGGACCGGGGAAGGAACACCTGAATTTACAGGTGATCCGAAAGAGGGGGGTTGGACCTTCATCACCTTTCCCAGGCCATTAAACGTATGGGGCAAGGGAACTGCCCTGCACCGGATCCTCTCCGAACAACCCAACAGGTTCCGTTACCTGATGTTTATCAGTGAAGCCTCCGGGCACGGCCCGGTATATTTTCGGGAAGTTGATGTTTTTGAGAAAGAGAAGTAGTTCGTGACCCGTGGTTCATTAAAAATTGATATAAAAGTTATTGGCAGTTTTTTTTCAATGCTTTGATCAGGTTTATGATCATGCTCCCTATTCTTTTCAGTTTCACATTTAGATCCATTGAGTTCTTTAAATAACCTAAGTTTCTGGATAATTCAAGTTGTGTTTCAAGTTCAGCACTTGATCCAAGTGAGTAGTAAAGAAACTGAATGAATTCCCGGAGATTTTTTCTTGCTGAGCCTTCTGCAATGTTAGAAGGGATTGAAACAGCAGCTCTACTTATTTGCTGAACTAAACCAAACCGTTCTGAATTCGGAAAACACTCTGTAGCCTTGTAGATATCTGAAACAAACTCCATAGAGACCTGCCAAACATCCAAATCCTGATGTAACATAATTTTCTTCATAATAATTTTCACTATTAATCCGGAAAACAGTCAAAAGGTTATATCTTTAGTCATAATTCTTTTTCGAGTCACGAGTCACGAGTCACGTTTTACGAAAATGAAAACCTCTTCTTCCGATTTTCAAACATTGTACACCAAGCTATCGCGCTACTGCGCTTACCAGGATCGCTGCAGGAGGGATGTGGAGATGAAGTTGCAGGGATGGAATGTATCAAAGGGGTTGATTGAGAGGTTAATCATGGAGTTATCAAAAGAGGGGTACATAGATGATCTCCGTTTTGCCGGGTCATTTGTTAGAGGAAAGTTCAGGATCAACAAGTGGGGGAAGCAACGGATTGTTTTTGAGTTGAAAGCCAGGAAGATTGATGAACAACATATCAAAGAGGCCCTGAAGGAGATTGATGAAGTGAGTTACATGGATTCCATCCGATCATTGATCCGGAAAAAAGATCTTGAAATAAAA
>JACNKI010000192.1 GCA_014382125.1 Bacteroidota bacterium
TTGGACAAACCTTAATCAAAAACTACAGAAAAACGGTGACTCCACCGTAAAAAACACACAAAATTGCACCATCTAAATTAGTGTAAAACAGTCGTTTAACAGGGGGTGTACCACCCCTTGCCACTACCGCTGGCTTGTTTGATGCACTATCTTTGTGCGCTAACCTTAAAAATCAATAAATATGGTACACACAAACTCAAATGCACTCACAAAAAATTATCGCGGGAAATTCGGAAACCAATTTAGTTTCAGAAACCGAAATGGGAAAAGTATCCTGGCCCTCTTACCAAAAAGGAAACGAAAAAGAGATAAGGGTACTGTCGCTCAACAACAAAACAGACGGAAATTTGCTAACGCTTCTCAATATGCCAAACATGTATTGCTTGAGCCTGGGATGCTGGCCGCTTACTCAGCCAGGGCAAAAAATGGACTGACACCGTATAACGTGGCATTGACAGACTACCTTCGCAGTCCCTGGATTGAAGTAATCGATGCGGAAAAATATGCTGGTAATCCCGGTGACCTGATCCGGGTTCAGGCATTCGACGACTTCAACGTCACTGAAGTCATCGTCAGGATCAATGATGCCAGCGGTAATCAAATCGAATCCGGTCCCTGCCAGGTCATCTCCCATGGCATATGGTGGGAATATACCACCACCGAAGCAATTGCCTCCTTACCGGGTGTGAAGATTATCGCCATCGCCCGCGACAACCCAGGGAATAAAACGGAAGAAACAATAATCCTTTGATTGGAGATTGACCATCATCTTTTATGATTCAATTCACAGATTTAATATGAAATTTATGAATAGGATCATGTTTTTTAAGATTTTTTCCATGTCTGATAGGTATTAGCCAAAAAACATAAAGGAATTCAAATACATTTGAAAATACATCAAAACACTAAGAAAATTCAAGTCTATTTGAAAAAATAAAAGTAATTGATGATTAACCTGCAACTCGCAACTCGTACTCCACAACTGCAATCCACTCAACCACTCAACTCTTAATTCTAACTTCTCAATCTAACTTCTGGCCTCTGAATTCCAACTTCCTCACGCATATTCGAAAAGTAATAGGCGACCCTAATTCATGGAATTGACCATGTTAATGGAAAATATTTTCTAATAATAGCCTGTAGGTGGAAAATAATTACGATATTTGTCGCTTATTACTCCCGTTATGGAAAATATTTTACCGATACACCTTCAAGAGATAATCTATGGTTCAAGCAATCCTAAGATCTCAAAGCAAATATCAAAACTGCTAAAAGAAGGTAAAATCAGGAAGATTGCACCACGTATCTACTCTTCGAACCTTTCAGATCCCGTTGAGGAAATTGTAAGACGGAATCTCTTTCAAATTCTTGGGAAATTATATCCCGGAGCATTATTAAGCCACCGTTCTGCTTTTGAATTTCAACCCACAAAGTCAGGCCAACTATTTTTAACCTATACCTATACGAAGAAAGTAAATCTTCCAGGGATTATCATTAGCTTTCTTCAAGGGCATAAGCCCATTGATGGAGATAATGTTTTATCCGGTGAATTGCATGCTTCTCAAAAGTCAAGAGCATTTTTAGAAAATCTTCAAGCATCAAAAAAGATTGGTTTTGCGTCAAAGTGTTTGACATTGCCGGAAATCGAGGAAAAACTGGAACAAATCATCAGAGTAAACGGTGAGGATGAGGTAAACAAAGTTAGGGACACGGCGAAGACGATAGCGGTAAAACTTGGAATGGAAAAAGAGTTTAACCTACTTGATAAAATGATCAGCGCTTTACTGGCAACAAATCCATCAAAGATACTTTCCTCACCTCTCGCGATTGCAAGAGCGTTTGGTTCTCCTTACGATCCGGCAAGAATAAAATTGTTCGAAGAACTTTTCCGTGAGCTCAAAAAAAGAGAATTTAAAAACCGTCCGGAAAGAAACACAACGGCAAAGGCTTTTCGGAATTTTGCCTTTTTTGAAAGTTTCTTTTCTAACCATATAGAAGGGACTGTATTTGAAATTGAGGACGCCAAAGAAATTATTGCAACCAACAAACCTCTCCCAGCCAGAAATCAGGACAGCCATGATGTATTAGGGACCTATCAGCTTGTTTCAAATCGCAAAGAGATGTCGGTTGCCCCGCAATCTCCTGATGAGTTTCTCAAATTGCTTTCTTATCGTCATAACGTTTTACTCAGGGCAAGAGAGACTAAAAATCCCGGTCAGTTCAAAGATAAAAACAACTTTGCTGGCACGACCGCATTTGTTGATTGGAACCTGGTAAAAGGTACGCTGATTCAAAGTTTCGATTTTTTCCAAGCCTTGGACCATCCATTTTCAAAAGCAGCATACATGATGTTTGTAATCAGCGAAGTCCATCCATTTTTAGATGGCAATGGTAGAATTGCACGGGTAATGATGAATGCAGAATTGGTAGGGGGCGGTCAATCCAAAATTATCATTCCAACTGTTTATAGAGATGATTATATGGGTGCATTAAAAAGATTCACGAAGCAAGGAGATTGCAACCCATATATCCGCATGTTACAAAGAACACACGAGTTTAGTGAATATATTTCCGGAGACGATATGAATGAAATGCAAGGCTTCCTAGCCCAATGCAATGCTTTTTTTGAACACACTGAAGCCAGGCTGAAAATTATTCCACGATAGTTAAGAGCAAATATTTTTCACGTTTCACGTCTCACGATTCACGAAATACTGTCATTAAAGTCATTAGAGTTATTAAGGGAAATAACCACTCAACCACTCAACTAGTTTACTACTCAACTAATCACATATTCGAAAAGTAATAGGTAAATCCCAACAGCAACCCGATCTGGTTGTAAGCCGCCTGACCATGAAGAAGTAGTCCCATTCTAATTAATCCAAACCACCTTGTTGTTCGCATATATGTTTAGTATAATGTCATATGAAATACGAAATACATGGAGTCCTTGACTTATGACGTATGATCTTTTTCCTCTTACTTCACTACCTCACTACATAACTACTTCACCACTCTAATTAGGTATCATTAAAAATATTGTAGTCTTCAGCTCCCAATTACCTGTCCCAGAAGGCCGTACAGCCAATCCATAGGCTCCTGCTTCCAGATCTAGTCCCCAGTCCCGTCCCAGGCTGAACATTTTTCCAAACTGAAGTCCGAGAGGGAATGTTAACTTATTCCCTGAGCCCCCTTTCCAGTTGTAGGTGATCATCCCCTGGTAGCTTAAACTCACCCCAGGCATCGATGGGAAATTATAAAACACCATGGGCTGGAATGAAGTGGCGCTAAAATCACCCCCAAATCCCCAGAGATGCCCTGCAATAATGGCCGTGGCCCAATTTCCTCCACCTCCCACCAACACACCCCCGAATCCGGCACCCCAGCCGGCTCCTGCAAATTCATCGGCAGTCCGGGTCTTCAGCGATACCTGCGGCCCGACTCCCCACTTCCAGGTGCCTTTTGATTTTGGAGCGATAAATAGTTGTCCGATGATGTCGCCCATTCCCCAAACCTGCCCTTTCCCTATGTTTGGAATTGTGTTTACAACAGGGATGATTGCCCGTGGAATCCAATTGATCTTTTTTTTGCTGATGGCGTAAACAGGTTGAACAAGAGCCGCATACGTATTGCCATGGTTAGGGCCAACATTAAACCGGAGTGACAACTCTGACTGAATCGCTGAAATGTTGGCGAGCGGATCCTGTGCCTTCCTTGCCATCAGGGCAGCTTCAGACATCGTTGCATCCTGAGCAATCAATTTGCTTGTACAAATAACGGTCAGGAGAATAAATCCCAGAAATCTTGCTTTACAAGCCATTTCAATTTTCGATCTGCGATTTTCGATTTACGATTCACGTCCCACTTCCCACGTCTTACGTCCCACGGTCCCACGTCCCACGCCTCACGTCCTACGTCCTACGTCCTACGTCCTACGTCTCTTCTACTCCTCAAACGGCTTAAAGGAGAACTTCTGCCCCCCGACAGACGCCTCTGCCATGAAACCACCTCTACCCATCGTGAGGATAGCAATTCCGTCGCTGTATGCCATGGTTTGTGAAACCCCTGCAGTTACTGCGATGGCAGCAACCTGGGCCGACACTTCAAACCGTCCGCTTCTAAAGACAGTATACTCAGCTTCCGTATTAAAAAAGATCACTTCAATATAGGATTTACCTCCAATCTGGGCGCCAACAGTCACTTGTGTCATCTTAATCAATCCTACTGGTTCTCCTCCATGATACAAAACTCCTTTCCCCGCTGCTCCTCCTATGATAAATCCTCCCTTTCCAACGGTGGGAAGGATAGCATAGCCGTATGCATCGTTAAAAAATTCCTGCAGACCCGGATCTTTTTCCAGGATCGCCTGTTTGGCTAAACTTGCTTCCTCTACTACTTCCTGATTGTCAACAGAGGACTGTGACATAGCAATCCCTGACAGGAGAATTCCCAATGTAACGAGTAGTACTTTTCCCTTGTTTTTCATCATATGTGTTTTTAAAGTCCAAGAAATTTAAACGGTTGTGCGTCTCTGAAGTCGTTGTCAACATTGCCGGTATAAATTTCACCATGGGCAATAGCCAATTTCTTTGTGGGAGCACCTACTGAAAAGTCCAGGTCATTCAGGTCAACCCAAAAAATATTGGGTGTCAATGCACTTTCAAAATAGTAGGTTTTATTCTTTTGGTCTGCCACGGTTACCCATCTCGTACTTGAGATATTGGGCTGGTCAGGTGTGGAGATTCCAAATGGCACTGAACAATTCCTAATTACACCAAACATACTGGCCAGAGCCTCTTTGATGTTGTCGGTCTGGGGGATGGCATTTACATAAAAGGAAGCTCTGGCAAACCGGTCCGCCGCTCTGTTCGTGCCGGGAAGAAAAGTGGTGCCACCGATCTCTTCCCAATATTCGTTCAGAGCCAGTTGCTTGTCGTAGGTGGGGGAATTGGTCATTACCTGGTAGGATCGGTCATGATGTATAACCAGTTTCCCATCGATGTATTCAAAAATTGCATTGTCGCCCAATGTATCTGAGATAGAGAGGTGAAGCGTGCCCAGGCGGTCGCTGCCAGGGACAAAGCTGGTAACGACAACAAATTCCTCTTTGGCCAATTCAGTGACAGCTTCAGCAACGGTCTGGAAGTTATCCAGCACATATTGTGTCCAGGCAGCGATGGAAAGTCCGGGTTTGTTCCCGTCATATTCAGGATATTCCGATTCAACCAACCAGAGCAAGTTGGCCACAAGGCCCTTTTCATTCATGCCATCGGTGGTGCAGATGTCATAGCCCGACAGGATCACACTGCCATATTTGGATCTCCATTTCAATGAATTCGGGCCGGCTTCACCATTGCGCTCCAACCCTCTCGGAAAGATCCACATGTTACTCAGGATATCATCTTTCCAATCCATGGATCGGGCTGTGATGATAGTCCCGTTAGGACCCTGGTAGACAACTCTAGTACAAGCTTTTGAATCGGAAGCTTTTGCAATAATCAACAATCCAATGAATAGGATTGCTGTTCTCAGTTTGCTCATCTTACTCATAGTTAATATGTTATATGTAATTATCGAATACTGCCAACGAATACAACAAATATAAGGCGGAATATTCACTGTACAAAAGAAAATAAGACTACCATATAATAGATGATTCTGGCTCTGGTTTTTTCGTTTTCGGTCCCTGCACAGGAATCCCAACACCAAAAGCGAAGGTTGGTAATCCTCGCTTGGCTCCTGAATTCAACGTAAAAATAGAAGAAATTCAGGAAACGCACGATATTACTTCAAAGATATATGCAGTTTTGTCTTTCTTTAATAATTCATCAGGAAAAAATTGTACCTTTGCCGCCCAAAATCGACACCTGCTAAACGATGATAAATATTACCCTGCCAGACAATTCAGTAAGAGAATACCCGGAAGGGATTACCGGTCTTGAGATCGCCCGAAGCATAAGCGAAGGACTGGCCAGGAATGTGCTGTCAGTGATGGTTGACGGCGAGGTATGGGATGCCACGCACCCGATTGACAACGATGCTACGGTAAAACTACTGACCTGGAACGACCCGGAAGGCAAAGCGACCATGTGGCACTCTTCCGCCCACCTGATGGCGGAAGCGATTGAACTGCTCTATCCGGGCGTCAAATTTGGCATTGGTCCGGATATTGAAAACGGATTCTATTACGATATTGATTTCGGCAATCACACCATCTCTTCAGATGACTTCCCTAAAATCGAGAAGAAGATTGCAGAGCTGGCCCGTGAAAAGCAGGTATTCGCCCGCAAAGAGATGCCGAAAACAGAGGCAATCGATTTCTTTACGAAGAAAGGAGACGAATACAAGGTTGAACTACTGGAAGAGTTGGAAGATGGTGATATCACATTTTATGAATCGGGGCACTTCACCGATCTGTGTCGCGGACCCCACTTGCCTGACACCAGTATCATCAAAGCTATTAAACTTCTGGCTACCGCCGGTGCTTACTGGAGAGGGGATGAAACCCGCAAACAGCTGACCCGGATTTACGGGATCACTTTCCCGAAGCAGAAGGAGCTGACCGAATACCTGGAGATGCTTGAGGAGGCCAGGAAGCGGGATCACCGGAAACTGGGGAAAGAACTTGAGCTCTTTACCTTCTCGCAACGGGTAGGGCAGGGATTGCCGCTCTGGCTGCCTCGTGGAGCCCAGCTTCGTGAATTGCTTGAGAACTTTTTAAAGAAGGTACAAAAAAAAGCAGGATATGTGCAGGTCATGTGTCCGCATATCGGAAATGTCGAATTATACAAATTATCCGGCCACTACGATAAATACGGAACAGATTCGTTTCAACTCATTAAGACTCCAATCCCCGGGGAAGAGTTTTTCCTGAAACCGATGAACTGCCCGCATCACTGCGAGATCTACAACTCCAAGCCACATTCATACAGGGATCTTCCTATCCGCATGGCGGAGTTCGGAACGGTTTACCGGTATGAACAAAGCGGCGAACTGCACGGATTAACCCGAGTGAGGGGATTCACCCAGGACGATGCTCACATTTTCTGTACCCCCGACCAGGTGAAGGATGAGTTCAAAGGCGTGATGGATATCGTGATGCTGATCTTCAGGGCATTGAGTTTTAAAGAGTTTATCATTCAGATATCTCTTCGCGACAAAGAGAATAAAGAGAAATACATCGGATCCGATGAGAACTGGGACAAAGCCGAGCAGGCGATCCTGGAGGTAGGAGAGGAGAGTGGTCTGGATATTGAGATCGTGCCCGGTGAGGCTGCATTCTATGGCCCGAAAATGGATTTCATGGTCAACGATGCTCTGGGCCGGCAATGGCAGCTGGGGACTATCCAGGTGGATTACAACCTGCCTGACCGGTTCAACATGGAGTACATTGGCGCCGACAATCAGAAACACAGGCCTGTGATGATCCACCGGGCACCCTTTGGCTCGATGGAGCGATTTGTCGCTGTGTTGCTTGAGCACTCGGGTGGAAACCTGCCTCTGTGGCTCTCTCCTGATCAGGCTATCGTATTGCCAATCAGTGAAAAATACCACGATTATGCAGAAAAA
>JACNKI010000196.1 GCA_014382125.1 Bacteroidota bacterium
AATCTTAAACCTTAAAAGTTGTATCTTTGCAGCCCTTTTTATGACGAAGAAAACGAAATATCCTGAATACAAAAGCCTTGACCTGACAAGGATTGGCGAAGAGATCCTCTCCTACTGGAAAGAGCATGAAGTGTTTGAACAAAGCCTGGAATTATCCAAAGATAAAACGCCGTTTATCTTTTATGAAGGGCCCCCTTCTGCAAACGGTATTCCGGGAATTCATCATGTGATGGCCCGTGCGATCAAAGATATCTTCTGCCGTTACCGGACCATGAAAGGATATTACGTAAACCGGGTTGCCGGGTGGGACACCCATGGACTGCCGGTTGAGATCGGAGTGGAGAAAAAGCTAGGGATCACCAAAGAAGATATCGGGAAGAGTCTCTCCATTGAGGAATACAACAGGGAGTGTCGCACAGAGGTGATGAAATACAAAAATCTGTGGGATGAACTCACCGTGAGGATGGGTTATTGGATCGACATGGATCATCCTTATATCACGTTCGAAAACAAGTACATCGAAACGGTCTGGTACCTGTTGAGTGAACTCCACAAAAAAGGTCTGCTCTATAAAGGATATACCATCCAGCCATATTCGCCCGCAGCCGGAACCGGGCTCAGCACCCATGAGCTGAACCAGCCGGGCGCATATAAAACAATAAAAGATAATACTGTCATTGCCCAGTTCCGGGTGGTCCACGACGAACAATCTGATTTTCTGTTTCACGATCTTTTTGGTGATCTGTACATCCTGGCCTGGACCACAACTCCCTGGACACTTCCGTCCAACACCGGACTGGCAGTAGGCAAGAATATCACATATGTGAAGGTAAAGACCTATAATCCCTATACCTTCCTGGAACAAACAGTCATCCTGGCCAAAGATCTGTTGCATCAATATTTTAGTGAAAAGGATGCCGGAATGGATCTGGTCGATTACAAAGAGGGTCAGAAACAAATCCCCTGGCAGGTGGTGGATGAATTTAAAGGAAAAGAGCTGGAAGGGATTCGTTTTGAACAGTTGCTTCCCTATGCACAGCCCGAAGAGGGTGATCC
The DNA here is from genome assembly GCA_014382125.1 of Bacteroidota bacterium. Taxonomy (GTDB): domain Bacteria; phylum Bacteroidota; class Bacteroidia; order Bacteroidales; family FEN-979; genus QYOJ01. The sequence goes on from JACNKI010000196.1 coordinate 1,057, forward strand.
GTTTCGTGTTGTATTAGGAGACTTTGTTACCACCGATGAAGGTACCGGGATTGTGCATATCGCACCCAGCTTTGGTGCCGACGACTTCCGGGCAGGGCAGCAATATGGCCTGGGTTCGCTAACGATGGTTAGCAAGCAGGGGCGTTTTGTGGAAGAGATGGGAGAGTTCGCGGGTAAATTCGTGAAAACGGAGTATGATCCCGATTTCAATCCGGAGACCGATCTCCCTGTCGATATCGAGATCATCATCAAGTTAAAGAAGGAGAACAAAGCCTTCAAGACAGAAAAATATGAACACTCCTATCCCCATTGCTGGCGAACCGACAAACCGATACTTTATTACCCGCTTGACTCATGGTTTATCCGTTCTACTGCCTGCCGGGATCGGATGATTGCCCTCAACGACACCATCAACTGGAAGCCTGAATCGACCGGCACCGGCCGGTTTGGCAACTGGCTGGAGAACCTGGTCGACTGGAATCTTTCCCGGTCACGGTTCTGGGGTACTCCACTCCCAATCTGGCGAACAAAATCAGGATCGCAGGAGATCTGTATCGGTTCGGTGGAGGAATTGCAGCGGGAGGTGGAGAAAGCAGTTGAAGCCGGCATGATGAAAGAGAACACGCTGCAGAAGTTTATCCCGGGTGACTTCACAGATGAAAACTACCATACCTTTGACTTGCACCGTCCGATGGTTGATGAAATCGTACTGGTGAGTGACGGCGGCGAACCGATGTACCGCGAACCCGATCTGATCGACGTCTGGTTCGACTCCGGAGCGATGCCTTACGCACAGTACCACTACCCGTTTGAACAGACCAGTCCGCTTGACACCTATTTTCCAGCCGACTTTATTGCTGAAGGAGTTGATCAAACGAGAGGATGGTTCTTTACATTGCATGCCATCGCATCCCTGCTTTTCGACTCTGTATCGTTCAAGACCTGCGTGTCGAACGGACTGGTCCTTGATAAAAAAGGGAACAAGATGTCGAAACGGCTGGGGAATGCCGTGGATCCGTTTAAAACCATTGCCACATACGGTCCGGATGCGACACGCTGGTATATGATTACCAACTCTCAACCGTGGGATAATCTGAAGTTTGACATCAACGGCGTGGTTGAAGTACAGCGTAAGTTCTTCGGGACCCTTTACAATACATATGCTTTCTTTGCACTCTACGCCAACATTGATAATTTCTGTTACCAGGAAGAGGATATTCCGCATCGGGAACGGCCGGAGATCGACCGGTGGATTCTCTCGGAACTCAACTCCCTGATCAAATTTGTTGACAATTGCTACAACGATTATGAGCCTACAAAAGCAGGGCGGGCTATCGCCGATTTTGTCGATGAGTACCTCAGTAATTGGTATGTCAGGCTATCACGGAGAAGGTTCTGGAAGGGTGAATATTCAACAGATAAGATTTCAGCCTACCAGACACTATACCGTTGCTTGGAGGTGATCGCTCAACTCGCCTCGCCGATCGCTCCATTTTTCATGGAACGGCTGTTTGTCGATCTCACCGGGATGACAGGCCGGTTTTCTGTGGATTCGGTTCACCATACAGAATTTCCCGAAACCGACGAAGTCATGATCGACAAATCGCTGGAAGAGCGAATGGAGCTTGCACAGAAGATTTCCTCCATGGCACTCTCGATCCGGAAAAAGATCAACATCCGTGTTCGCCAGCCACTGAATAAGATCCTGCTCCCCATCCAGGAGAAACATTTGCAGGAGCAGATCAACCTGGTCAAGAACCTGATCCTTTCGGAGGTCAATGTGAAAGAGTTTGAATATATTACCGATACCACAGGCATCCTGGTGAAAAAAATCAAACCCGATTTCAAAAAACTGGGTCCCCGGTATGGAAAGCTGATGAAAGTCCTGATCGGGAAGATCAACGGGCTGGAGCAGGATGATATTACCCGGCTTGAAGCTGAAGGGGAACTCCGGTTTGAACTGGAAGGGGAAGAAATCGTCATCAATGTAGACGACGTGGAGATCATCTCTGAAGATATTCCGGGCTGGCAGGTAACTAACATGGGGAACCTGACTGTAGCGCTGGATGTTGCCATAACACCGGAACTACGGCAAGAGGGGATTGCCCGCGAGCTGATCAACCGGATCCAGAACCTTCGGAAAGAGAAAAATTTTGACGTTACGGATCAAATCATAGTTGATCTTCAGAAACATCAAGAGATTACAGAAGTAATAGAAAAAAATATTTCCTATATTTGCAGCGAAATTTTGGCCCGTGATTTCAATGTTGTCGATCAGATACCAAAGGAAAACAGAGACTTCATTGAATTAACTGATACTATTTCCACCTGGATTTCTATCAGACAAGTGGATTAAAACATGAAAGAAATGGAAAAGCCAGCAACCACAGTAGAAAAGACAAGATATTCAGACGAAGAGCTGGAAGAATTCCGCCAGATCATTCTGAATAAACTGGAAAAGGCTCAAAATGACCTGAAGCTTTTAACAGAATCTTATACAACCGGTAATGAACACGATACCAACGACACTTCGCCTACATTTAAAGTACTTGAAGAGGGGTATCAGGTATTCTCAAAAGAGGAGAACAGCAAGTTTGCTGCTCGTCAGGAGAAGTTTATCAAATCACTGGAGAATGCACTGGTACGAATCGAAAATAAAACCTATGGTGTTTGTCGTGTCACTGGTAAATTGATTCCGAAAGACCGGTTACGTATTGTCCCTCATGCCACATTAAGCATCGAAGCAAAACGGAAGCAAGGCGTCCCGGTTCAAACGCCTCTTCAAACACCCCGTCCTTTCGAGCCTAAAGATAAATAGGTTATCTGCATAATCCTTCCCGGAAATTGAAACGAGCCGTCATCATCATTGTCCTGATTCTAATTCTTGATCAGGTATTCAAAATTTGGGTGAAGTCCCATATGTACCTGGGTGAGAGTATTCCCGTTTTCAACAGCTGGTTTTACCTCCATTTCACAGAGAATGAGGGCATGGCTTTTGGGATGAGCCTGGGTGGAAATACAGGAAAGTTGATTCTCAGTATCTTCCGGATACTCGCTGTTATTGCGATGGGTTTCTGGCTTTATCATGTAACCAAAAAACCGGACTATAAAATAGGGTTAACAATCTGCATTTCTTTGATCATGGCAGGTGCATTCGGCAATATCCTCGATAGCGCTTTCTATGGATTGATCTTTAGTGAAAGTAATTATCACCAAATCGCTACACTCTTTCCCCCTGAAGGTGGATATACCGGGTTCCTGCATGGGAAGGTGGTTGACATGCTCTATTTTCCGCTTATTGAAAGCCATTATCCATCCTGGTTTCCCATAGTAGGTGGTGAAGATTTTATCTTTTTCCGTCCGGTTTTCAATCTGGCTGATTCTTCCATTACAACTGGCGTGGCTCTTCTGATCCTTTTCCAGAAGAAGTTTTTCAGCAAGCCTGAAAAAGAGTAAAATAGATGAAAAGACTTTTCTATTTCCTTTCCCTGATCCTGTTGTTTCCCCTGTTCCTTTCCTCCCAGGTCAATCCTAGCAACATTCTGGACACCGTGGAGACGAAAAAAGGAAAGGTGATTCTCTATAAGAATTATGCCTGGATTTTTCTGGCTGACGTGCCTTTGATACTCGACATTGAGAAAGATTCCACGGGAATCATTGAAGATGGGTGGGTCAACGACCGGGTACGTTATTTGAAATACATGAAGCCCGATAGTATTCAGGATACGGTCCTATATCTCATAACAGAAAAGATGAAATTTTGTATGCCCATCCCGATGAAGCATCTCATCCGTGGATTTATGTATACACACAAAGGATTGGATCTGCGTTTGAAAACCGGAGACACTGTTAGTGCCGTTTTCGACGGAGTGGTCCGGTATGCACGATACAACCGGGGAGGGTATGGTTACCTGGTGATCGTGAGGCACTACAACGGACTGGAGAGCTATTATGCACACCTCTCCAAGGTTAAAGTCAATGTAAACCAGATAGTCAATTCGGGAGATCTTGTTGGCCTTGGTGGTTCCACCGGCCGTAGCCGTGGACCTCATCTCCACTTTGAATTACGATACAGGGATGTTCCGATAGACCCACGGAGAATGATTGATCTAGACAGCTGCCGCCTGATTACCCAAGTCTTCCCTATCCGGAAAGAAGTGTTTTATCCTTACGACTGGGATATGAATGCGGTATACCACAAGATCAAGAGTGGAGATACTCTTGGTGAGCTGGCGATGAAATATCGCACCTCCATCAGAGAGATCTGTGCTATGAACAAAATCAGATCGACAACATTACTCCGGATCGGACGAGTTTTACGTGTCCGTTAAGGAGGATATATGTAGAATTATTTATATTTGCACAAATATGTTAAAACAGAATATGCAAGAGAAAATTACAGGCAAAATCTCTCAGATAATTGGTCCCGTAGTGGATGTTATTTTTGATGAGAATATGACTCTCCCGAACATCTACGATGCGCTGGAAGTGAAGAACGAGCAAGGGCATAAGGTTGTTCTGGAGTGCCAATATGATATTGGTGAAAATACAATCCGGACCATTGCGATGGACTCAACGGATGGTATGTGCAGAGGAATGGAAGTAGTTGCTAAAGGTGGACCGATCTCTATGCCGGTTGGTGAAGACATCCGCGGACGACTCTTTAACGTGATCGGGCAACCTATCGATGGATTGGGTCCGGTATCCCATAAGCATACCTACCCGATTCACCGGGATCCTCCGAAATTTGACGAACTCAGTACCTCCAAAGAGGTTCTTTTTACCGGAATCAAAGTGATCGACCTGATCGAGCCCTATTCCAAAGGAGGAAAGATTGGTCTGTTTGGCGGCGCAGGTGTTGGTAAAACCGTGATCATCATGGAACTGATCAACAATATTGCCAAGAAATACGCTGGATTATCGGTGTTTGGCGGAGTTGGTGAGCGTACCCGTGAAGGGAATGACCTGTTGCGTGAAATGATTGAATCGGGTGTTATCCGTTACGGAAAAGAGTTTCTTGAAGATATGGAAAAGGGGGGCTGGGATCTCTCCAAAGTGGATCATAATGAGTTGGTAAAATCTCAGGCAACACTGGTATTTGGACAGATGAACGAACCTCCCGGAGCCCGTGCCCGTGTGGCACTTTCCGGCCTCACACTCGCTGAATATTTCCGTGACGGAGACGAAAAGACGGGTGGTCGTGATATTCTATTCTTCATTGATAACATTTTCCGATTTACTCAGGCTGGTTCGGAAGTTTCTGCTCTCCTCGGACGGATGCCTTCTGCAGTTGGTTACCAGCCAACACTGGCTACTGAAATGGGAATCATGCAGGAGCGAATCACCTCTACCAAACGAGGATCTATCACCTCCGTCCAGGCAGTTTATGTCCCCGCTGATGACCTGACCGACCCGGCACCGGCAACTACTTTCGCCCACCTGGATGCCACCACCGTATTGAGCCGGAAAATCGCCGAGTTGGGAATCTATCCCGCTGTTGACCCCCTCGATTCCACCTCCAGGATCCTTACTCCGGATGTTGTAGGAGATGAACATTACAACATCGCTCAACAGATCAAAGAGATCCTTCAACGATACAAAGAGCTTCAGGATATTATCGCTATCCTGGGGATGGATGAACTTTCTGATGAGGATAAAGAGGTTGTTCACCGTGCCCGCCGTGTTCAACGATTCCTCTCACAACCATTCTTTGTAGCTGAACAATTCACCGGTATCCCGGGTACTTTCGTGAGTATTGAAGATACGATCAAAGGCTTCAGGATGATCCTGAACGGAGAAGTAGATGAGTATCCGGAATCTGCATTTAACCTGGTAGGAACCATCGAAGAAGCGATCGAGAAAGGGAAAAAATTATTAGCCGATAGCAAGTAAAAGAACCCCTAAACCAACAATATGCACCTTGAGATTGTAACACCTGATACTACTCTCTATACCGGAGACAATGTACAACTGGTGCAGCTTCCAGGTATTGATGGCTCATTCGAGGTGATGGAACGTCATGCTCCGCTTATCTCTGTCCTGAAAAAGGGATCCGTAAAAGTGGTCATCAAAGGAGATAATCCGAAGTTTTTTGAGATCAAAGGAGGGGTGATTGAAGTATTGGAGAACAAAGTGCTTATCTTAGCAGAATGAACGCATTCCGAAATAACCTGATGGTCCTCTTTTCTGCATTGATTCTTAGCGGATGTTATAAGAATGAGCCGATTCCGACTGCCAACTTTTCATTCAGCGGCAACAACAACTTCGAAATACCCTGTAATGTAAAATTCACCAACCAGTCAACTCAGGCCTTCTCATTCGACTGGTACTTTGGTAATGACTCCACCTCCACTGATACCAATCCTTCATACACCTATGTAACTCCCGGAAAATATCTGGT
>JACNKI010000199.1:0-5475 GCA_014382125.1 Bacteroidota bacterium
CCTTTTTTTATATTTTGTATCTTTGCGCCCTGAGTGCATTTTCCTATCATCAGTGATATAGGAAAACCAGAGTCTTATGATAAAATCAGCCCTATTTTCTTTGATCCTATTCATTATTGGAGTCTCCCTGATCTCGTGCTCAAACAGGATACAATCCACTTCATCTGATTTTAATGATCTGGCCATTGAATCAACGATGGCGCTACCTCCTTGTATTATATATAAGACAAAAGCAGATTATTCGAAGAAAGTACCTGTCATCCTCTCGGAACATAAGACGAATATAACCTCTTATCCTGATGTTTCAGATATCAGGAAACAGGGTGAGAAGGTTTATCCAACAGCTCTTTCCAATGGATTCTTGTTGGATAATCGGGGGATCGGTCCGAATGTGGCTTTTCTTGCTATCACATATGATGAATTTATAAAAGGCACAGAGACACCTGGTGCTGATGAGCTATTTCAGCAGATTTTAGATGCTGACCCATTGGTGGTGATGTATCAGTGCGGAACCCGGCATCAATACACGGAGATGGTTGCTGAGTTGAATCAGATCATCGAGACGGATATTTTTTCTAATTGTAAAAAGCTTAAATGAAAACAGAAACAGTAAAAATCCTGGAACTGGATGGAAGTCAGCTTTATTATAGCATGATAGCCGGGGCACATCGAATTTTTGAACACCAAAAGCTGTTGAACAAAATCAACGTATTTCCTGTTCCGGATGCAGATACCGGCACCAATCTGGCTTCTACGATGCGTTCCATCATAGATGCCAAAATCCCTCTCGAGAACCTGAAGCAAACTGCAACAGCTATTGCCGATGCGGCGTTGACCGGTGCACGAGGCAATTCCGGAATCATCTTTGCCCAGTTTCTGTATGGTTTCAGCAACGAGATCAAAACTGACGCCAAACTGGATGTTAAGGATTTTGCAGAAAGCATGAAGAACGCTGTTTCCTATGCATATGATGCAATTGCCAATCCGGTTGAGGGTACCATTCTGACAGTGATCAAAGATTGGGCAGACCAACTTTATATGATGAAGGATATGTCAGATGATTTCATCAATCTGTTGATCGAGGCATATCAGAAGGCGTTGGAATCGTTGACTGAAACAACAGAAAAGCTAGAGGTGCTTGCCCGGGCGCATGTAGTAGATGCTGGCGCCAAAGGCTTTGTCTATTTCCTCGAGGGGATCAAGGATTTTTTTATCAACGGAGAGAAAGCCATCACGCAATTGATCGAAGAGGTGGAAGAGGAAGGAGTGATCGTTGAGATGGCTGAACTTCATAAGGAGATCACATTTCGTTTTTGTACAGAAGCGTTGATTTCCGGAACGAACCTGGAGAAGAACAAGATTCAGGAGGCTTTTCAAACCAAGGGAGATTCCTTGGTTATTGCTGGTACACCACAGAAGATGAGGCTCCATATACATACGGATTATCCAGCAGAGGTGTTGTCCGGGTTGAGTCGGTTTGGAACCATTTCTTATCAGAAAGTGGATGATATGGTGATGCAAAGCGAGATCATGCATCACCGTCAATCTGACATTGCCATTGTAACAGACTCGACATGTGATCTGCCTGAAGAGATCCTGGAGAAGCATCAGATCCATATGCTGCCGTTGAGTGTTCATTTTGGGGATAGTTTCTATCTTGACCGGGTTACAATGAATCCGCAAGAGTTTTACCAGATGGTTGAACAGACAGAGGTTCGTCCTACCACTTCCCAACCGACTGTCAAGGAGTTTCAGAATAAATATGAATACCTCAGCTCCCATTATAAGTCGATGATTGGAGTCTTCGTCAGCGAGAAATTAAGTGGTACCTATCAGAACAGTCTTCACTCCGCATATGTTATCAGCGAACGAACCGGAAAATCAAGTTATATCTACAACTCCCGGAATCTGTCAGCAGCACTGGGCCTGGTCGTTTTTCGGATTGCACGTGCGATTGAGGAGGGAATGACGCTGGACGAGATTCTTCCAAAAATTGATACATGGATCGGAAAATCATACCTCCGTGTTACGATACCAACATTGAGTTACATTATTAAATCAGGACGCATAAGCCCGTTTAGAAGCTTTATCGCACGCGCTCTTGACCTGAAGCCATTTATTATAATAGACGACGAGGGGAAATCAGAGTTGGTAGGCAAATCTTTAACATTATCGGGAGCCCAGGGCAAACTTCTGGCAAATATCCGGAAAATGCTTCACCACGATGAGGTATGGGAGTATGCCATAACACATGCTGATAATCAGGGAGTGGCGGAGTTTTATGCAGAAGAGATGGAAAAGCTGACAGGCAAGAAGCCACTGTTTACTGACCATGTCTCTCCGGTGCTTGTTGCCAACACCGGTCCTGGTGTTGTAGGTATCTCATTAATGCTAAAGTAATTCTGGATAACTGGATATGTACTGGCAGGTAGCACTTGTTGTTTTCGGATTCATGATCCTGGCTTTTGTTGTAGCTCAGCTGATCAAAGACAACTCCATTGTTGATGTTTTCTGGGGGCCAGGATTTATTATCGTCACAGTTTTTTCATTGGTCATGGCACCTGATTATGATCTGCGGAAGATCATTGTTGCCTTCCTGGTGATGATCTGGGGTTTGCGATTAACCATATTTCTATTTCAGAGAAACAAAGGGAAAGGAGAAGATTTTCGTTATAATAAATTGCGCAAAACCTGGAAGAACATTACGTTTCGAAGTTTTCTGCAGATTTTTATTCTCCAGGGATTGTTCATGTACATCATCTCTTTTCCGATCTGGTATATTAACTACCATCCCGGAGAACCTCTCTCAACATACGATACTGTTGGCTTATTGATCTTTGGTATTGGTTTCATTTTTGAAATCCTCGGGGATATGCAGCTTTCATATTTTAAACAAAGTTCTTCCAATAGAGGAAAACTAATGACGAAGGGTTTATGGAAATATACTCGTCATCCGAACTATTTCGGAGAGGTTCTGATCTGGTGGGGGATCTGGTTTTATGCAGTTGGGATTCCATATGGGTGGATAACAGTTATCGGTCCGGTTACCATCACGATTCTGCTTCGGTTTGTTTCCGGTATCCCTCTCCTTGAAAAGAGATTGAGTCAGTATCCCAACTGGCCGGCTTACACACAAAAAACAGCCCCGTTTTTCCCGTTTGTTAAATGGTTGTAAGTTGTTTCATTATTAACAACGCGTTGTTCACTCTTTTGTATATGTTGTATTGATATAGGTCTTATAGGATGGTATCTTTGGCCTGTAAAACCGTTAAACTACAAAGCCATGAAAAAGATCATCCTTTTTTTATGTATGTTATTTTGTCTGGTCATTCTTCAGGCTCAGGTTGTAATCACCAATGATGATATTGCCGGGCCTGGTGCGACCATTATTCAGGCCCTTGATGAGAGTCCTGATATGTCCATTGTTCCTGGTCCTGCAGGACCCAACCAAACCTGGGATTTTTCTGGTCTTTTGGAGGATGAACTGGATACGATGAAATTCATGAATCCTGATTGGACACCTTATGCAGGATTTTTTCCAAATGCCAATTTTACGATGCAGGTGGTGCAAGATGATATATATCTGATGATGCACCGTGATGCAGATGCATTTACTATGGTTGGGATGGTTGGGACCTTTCAAGGGATGTCCGATACCACGATAATGGTATGGATTGATCCTCCTCAAGTTATTGCAGATTTCCCGGTTGAATATCTGAATACACGGATTGATACCACTGTATATGAGATAAAGATGTCCAGTCCGGTACCTCCTGCAGATTCCATTAAGGTAAAAATCACGATTGTAAGTCAGGTGGCAATAGATAGCTGGGGAATCCTAACTATCCCCATGGGTACGTTTGATGTCCTTCGTGTTTATGAGCTACGGACTCAAACAGACAGCCTTTTTACGCTGTTATTTGGCCAGTGGATATTGTCGCAAGCAGCTACTGAGGTGACAGATGTTTATTCGTGGTGGACCGATGATGAGGCGGCAGGCATTTATCTGGCTGAGATGAAAACAAAATCCAAAGATAAAGGACCGGTTATTCAGGTGTTATATCTTAAGGAATCGCCAACATTCGGAATTGAAGATCAACAGTTGTCATATTCTGCCATTGCATACCCAAATCCGGCAACATCCTATATTATCATCAGACCTGATCATGATTTTCAAGGAACCATAGAGGTGCTTGATATCCTGGGCAACATACACACAATAATTTCAAATACCGGACCGGGCGAACATCGGATTGATTTGAGAAATATGCATTCCGGACTTTTTGTTTACAGGTTAACTGACAACAGGACAGGGCGCATTCTAACGGGGAGGTTCATTATCCGTTAGACTTCCATATCTTTGTATATATTTCTTCCTCTTTGTCGAGTAATCAATCTATCGAATCAAATGAGCTGACCGGTGTAAACCGTGCGTTTATTATCGGGATCATTCTAAACTTGGTATTTGTAGTTGTTGAATTTGGAGCCGGGATTTACCTGAACTCACTGGCTTTGATCTCGGATGCCGGGCACAATCTCAGTGATGTAGCCAGCCTGTCGCTCGCGATGCTGGCGTTCCGGTTAGCGAAAGTCAAGCCGAATAAGACATTCACCTACGGGTTACGCAAATCCACCATTCTCATATCTCTGTTGAACGCGATCATCCTATTGATTGTAGTAGGATTTATCGCATGGGAGAGTGTATTAAGGCTGAAGTCAACCGAAGCGGTTGAGGGTGATTCTATGGCAGTTGTCGCCGGCGTTGGTATCCTGATCAATACCATCACAGCACTTCTCTTTTTCAAGAACAGGAAACAGGATCTCAACATCAAAGGCGCTTTCCTGCATCTGACAGCTGATGCGCTGGTTTCCGCGGGGGTGGTAGCTACAGGTATCGTGATCGGATTAACTGATTGGTACTGGCTGGATACAGCGGTAAGTTTAGCTATTGTTGTCGTCATCCTTGTTTCAACCTGGGGGTTATTGCGTGACAGTACGGTTCTGGCTCTGGATGGCGTTCCCAGAGGCATTGACCCAAATAAGGTTAAGGAAGAGATTCTTCAATTTCAGGAGGTGAAGAATGTGCATCATATTCACATTTGGGCAATGAGCACTACCGAAAATGCCCTGACAGCTCATATAACTGTCGCTGATGATTTCAACTTATCCTCTTTTGAACCGTTAAAAGCCGAAATTCATCAGGTGTTATACAATCTGAAGATCCAGCACTCTACCCTGGAGATCGAATTGGAGAGTGAAAGTTGTGCAGAAGGGATTGTGTAGGATCAGTACGCTTTCTTTTTATTAAATTAGCTCCAAAATTTTTTTCTATGATCAACGATAAATTATTCGAGCCCCGAAGCATTGTAGTCGTCGGAGGATCGAACGACAGGCACAAGCCCGGAGGAGCTGTCCTCCAGCACCTTATTGAGAAAGGATACCGCGGGAAGCTTTATGTAGTGAATCCCAAAGAGA
>JACNKI010000199.1:5673-7431 GCA_014382125.1 Bacteroidota bacterium
ATATCGGCAGGTTTTAGTGAAGAGGGTGCGGAAGGAAAGATAATGGAAGAGAGGTTGGTAGATATCGTTAATAGTGTCAATGGCACATTGATCGGTCCGAATTGCATTGGGGTTCTGACGCCATTTTACGCAGGAGTCTTTACCAGGCCTATCCCCATGCTACATCCCAGTGGATTTGATTTTATTTCTGGCTCAGGTGCTACTGCCTGCTTTATCATGGAGGCCGGGATCCCTCTCGGCCTGACATTTTCGCGTGTTTTCTCTGTAGGGAACAGCGCTCAGACTGGAGTGGAAGATATTCTTCAATACATGGACGAGACCTTTGATCCTGCCTATAGTTCGTGTGATAAGTTGCTTTACTTGGAGACTATCAGCAAACCGCAGATGCTATTAAAACATGCCTCTTCACTGATCCGGAAAGGGTGCCGGATTGCGGCTATTAAAGCGGGAACTTCTGAGGCAGGGACCCGGGCTGCTTCTTCACATACCGGTGCATTGGCTAGTCCGGATGCAGCAGTGGAAGCCCTTTTTCGTAAAGCCGGCATTGTTAGATGTCATGGCAGGGATGAACTGATCAATGTAGCAGCTATTTTTCGCTTCCCGAAACTTAAGGGGAAGAATATTGCGATTATCACTCATGCTGGAGGCCCGGCAGTGATGCTTACGGATGCCTTGTCAGCAGGAAAGATGGGAGTTCCTCATCTTGAAGGACTTGCAGCAGAAGAATTGCACAAACATCTTCATCCGGGTTCATCAGTAGCTAATCCCATCGACTTCCTGGCAACAGGCAATGCAGAACAACTGGGGACTATCATTGATTACGTAGAGAATAAGTTTGATGAAATCGACGGTATGGTGGTCATTTTCGGAACACCCGGACTGGACAGGGTTTTCAATGAATATGGCGTCATTCATGACAAGATGGAAGTTTGCAGTAAACCTATTTTTCCCATTTTACCATCCATAATGACAGCAGGGGAGGAGATCAAAGACTTCATCAGCTGGGGTCACCCTTATTTTCCGCAGGAAGTCCTTTTTGCAAAGGCACTCGCACAAGTTTATTATACACCTCCTCCTGCTTCCCTGAATCCGGACCAACCTCCGGTAGATGAACAGGCGATCCGGAAAATTATTGACCAATCGACCGGAGGTTATATCTCTCCGGGTGAGATTCAGGGATTGCTGGATGCCTGCCAGATTCCCCGGGCAGGTGAAGCAGTAGCTACCACAGCCGAGGAGGCAAAAATGGCTGCTTATGAACTGGGATTCCCGGTCGTGATGAAGGTAGTTGGTCCGTTACACAAATCGGATGTAGCTGGCGTGGTGCTAAACGTGGAGGATGAAGCACAATTACTAGGTGAGTTTGACCGGATGATAAAGATCAAAGATACCACCGGTATCTTGATCCAGCCAATGCTATCGGGTACTGAACTCTTTATCGGGGCAAAATTTGAACCTTCTTACGGCCACCTGATCCTCTGTGGGATGGGGGGTGTCTTCATCGAAGTCCTGAAAGATACAGTTGCCGGCCTGGCGCCACTCAGTATGGACGAAGCCTTGTCTATGATCCATCGGCTGAAGAGCTACAGGATCATCCAGGGTGTCAGGGGCCAGAAAGGGGTCGACGAGAATCAGTTTGCAGAGATCATGCTAAAGCTCTCAGCTCTTTTGAATGTGGCTCCGGAGATTGAAGAATTGGATTTCAATCCATTGCTTGGGAATGAAGATTCCATCATTGTAGTCGATGCCAGGATTAGG